>JAESTI010000056.1 GCA_016763665.1 Bacteroidia bacterium
CACCACCAAATTGAAAAGTAATACCAAGCGGTAAATTAAAATCATAATTGCCCCCGTTAACTATTCCTGTTGATATCCTTAACCAGGGAAATATATTATAATCTCCTCCTAATGCAAGAATCGGTTTAGCATAACTTCCAGGATAATTATTCAAGGGTGCGACCAACTCCAAACCCACTTCAAGCTTATCGGTAATATAACAACCCGCTCCTACCCTAAGTGTAGTTGGTAATTTTATGGTAACTCCTCCAGGAAGGTAAGTCCAATCAAAAATACTTTCGTTACCAACCAATTTCTCTCCTTCAATAAAAATGTTGTAGCTATCAAAACCGGTAGAGGATATATAGTTCATAGTATCATTATTCGCAGTTAAAACATTGGTGTGCCATTTCATCGATCCAATGTCATTTATTGCTACTCCGAATTTAAACTTTTTCTTGATCAAAGCACTGACACCAAAATCATATCCTAAGCCTTTACCAATAGACTTAAAACCCGTTCCAGGATTATCTATAAGTGCACCATAATTAACGCCAAATATCGGGCTCATGGCACCAAACAACCTTGTTTTGCCTTCTTCTTTATCAACATTAACATCTACAATTCCATAACCTTGTAAATACTTAATAGCACTACCAAGGTTGATCTCCAAATCGTCATTTTTAATGATGTTTCTACCATACCCGAATGCGTATTCTCTATACCACAACATTTGCATACTGCTACCATCAAATGCTTCCGAGATCAACATTGGCTGAAATCTGACACCTGTTGTATCTCCCTGAATGATCTGTACAGTATCAAAGTAAGTCGAATTGTAGCCATTAAACATAATATCGGCAGCCAAAGGGTTAAGGGCAATATTTCCCATAATGTGTTCCCTAATGTTTACAGCAAACCCACCCACTTTATTAAATTGCATAGCCATTCCAAACCAGTTCATGTCAAAATTCACAGCAAATCCCGCATCTGCAAATTGTATCGCAGCATCAAACTTTTCGGCCTTGGTCAATTTAGAATCAGTTCCTGCCTTGAACAAAGTTTCTTTTAGATCTTTCTTTTTTAATGCATCAGAATATGCCGAAAAACCAAATTCTAATAGTCCCATTGAAAAGGAAAACTTCTTTTCAACCGCATGTTCCCCACCTTCATCATCGCCAAACTTCGCCAATTTGTATGCTTTCATTTTAAAACCTATGGAGCCAAGATTAGCAGGATTTATTCCCAGACATTGATAGTCAGTTGCAAAAGTGGTAGTAACACCACCCCGTCCGGTTGAATTGAATACACTCATTTCAACCTGCGCATTTAATTGTAATGAGCAGAAGAATATTATCGCAATTATTAAAACCCTATTCATGATTTTGAAATTAAAACTAACCGGATGTAAGTAATGAATATCAAGAGAAGTATACAAGAAATTCTTAAGAATTTCTTACGGGTTAAAGAATCTGATAGGTACAGAATGCTCTAATTAGAGCATCTCTTTAATATCAACAAATTTAAAAAATGAATATTGAACAAGGATTAACGATCTTAGATTTCTGATTTACAACTACTTCTAAAATCAGAAATCGTTAATCCTTGTTCATGAATCAAGAAAATATAACTTTATATGAAACCACTAATTGTGCTTTTTCGCCTGAGCATCTATCACTGCAATGGTAATCATGTTCACAATTTCTCTAACGCTACAACCTAATTGCAGTACGTGTATAGACTTTCTGGTTCCAATCAAAATTGGACCAATGGCTTCAGCAGCACCCATTTCCTGTAGCAATTTGTACGCAATATTTCCGGAGGATAAATTAGGGAATATCAACGTGTTAGCTCCGGATTCAGCTAGTTCGCTAAAGGGGAAAAAGTCTTTCAGCAAATCACTTCTTATTGCAAAATTGGCTTGTACTTCACCGTCTACTATCAATCCCGGATACTTATCCTTTATTATTTCAACTGCCTTTCTAACCTTATTAGAAGCTTCTCCCTCAGATGATCCAAAATTGGAATACGATAACATTGCGACTCTCGGTTTAATGTTAAAGTTTTGAACCTCTTTAGCTGTTAAAGCAGCTATCTCTGCCAAAGTCTCAGCAGAAGGATCAACATTAACAGTCGTATCCGAGATAAAAAGAGGCCCTTTTTTAGTCAACAAGATATACATACCAGCTACTTTTGAAACTCCCTCTTCTACTCCACAAACTTGTAAGGCAGGCCGTATAGTGTCAGGATATTTTCTTGTTATTCCGGAAATTAATGCATCTGCTTCACCGGTTTCTACCATCATTGAACCAAAATAATTTCTTTCCTGCATTACTTTTTTTGCTTCAAATAAAGTAAATCCACGTCTCTGTCTTTTAGCAAAAAATAATTCCCCAAATTGATTGCGCTTATCCTCTTGTTCATAAACTCGTGGATCAATAATAGGGGAGTCCCCCAAATCCAATCCATTTTGTTTAATGATTCGTTTTATTCTTTTTTCATTACCCAATAAAATGGGTTTGGCAATTTTTTCATCTTTAACTATCTGTGCAGCTTTTAATATCTTGTAATGATCAGCCTCCGCAAATACAACTCTTTGTGGGTTTTGCTTGGCCTTGTTGGTAATTACACGTATCAATTTTTCGTCAAGCCCCATTCGTTTGCGAAGCTCTATTTCATATTTATTCCAATCGTCAATTTTAAACTGCGCAACTCCTGAATCGATAGCGGCCTTTGCCACTGCAGGAGCTACTGCAGTTATCAATCTTGGATCAACAGGTTTTGGAATGATGTACTCTTTTCCGAAAGAAATATTCTTCTCATGGTATGCTAAGTTCACACTTTCAGGAACAGGTTCTTTTGCCAACTGTGCCAATGCTTTAACTGCCGCAAGTTTCATTTCTTCATTAATTTCCCTAGCTCTAACATCCAATGCACCACGAAATATGTATGGAAATCCTAATACATTATTAACCTGATTTGGATAATCTGATCTTCCTGTTGCCATGATGATATCTTTTCTTGCTTCAATGGCATCTTCATAAGAAATTTCAGGATCGGGATTTGCCATGGCAAATACAATAGGATTTTTTGCCATGGATTTCACCATCTTTTGCGAAAGTACGTTCCCTCTAGATAGGCCGATAAATACATCGGCATTTTTCATGGCATCTTCAAGCGACCTGATGTTTTTATCTGTAGCAAACTGGCGTTTCATATAATTAAGATCTTTCCTGTCACTGCGAATTACACCCTTACTATCCAACATCACCACATTATTCTTATTGGCCCCCAAAGAAATATAGAGACTTGTACATGCAACCGAAGCTGCACCCGCTCCTGCTACAACAATGTTTACATTCCCTATTTTTTTATCAACCAACTCC
The DNA here is from genome assembly GCA_016763665.1 of Bacteroidia bacterium. The sequence goes on from JAESTI010000056.1 coordinate 3,366, forward strand.
AAAGCATTTAACAATGCTGCTGCTGAAATAATCGCAGTTCCATGCTGATCATCATGCATAACTGGAATACCTATATTCAATAATTCTTCTTCAATCTTAAAACA
>JAESTI010000057.1 GCA_016763665.1 Bacteroidia bacterium
AAAAGGAATTAATACAGAGGATAAAACTGTTGCTGCTTCTGTTGAAAAACTAATTCCTAAAATTGAAGCATTAATTGATGCTGCCTTATCAAATATGGAAAACGGTGGGCGTTTATTCTATATTGGCTCTGGAACAAGTGGAAGGTTGGGAATTGTTGATGCTTCAGAATGCCCCCCTACTTATGGAGTAGATCTTGGAGTAGTCATCGGAATTATTGCTGGAGGAGATAGTGCTATCAGAAAAGCCGTTGAATTTGCTGAAGATGACACAGAACAAGGTTGGATAGATCTTCAATCACACAACATAAATAAAAATGATACCGTAATTGGAATTTCTGCTTCAGGTACTACACCTTATGTAGTTGGTGCAATCCAGAAATGTAATGAACAGAACATAATTACAGGTGGGATAACATGCAATGAAAATAGTCCTTTGGCTCAACTTGCTCAATATCCAATTGAAGTAGTTGTCGGCCCGGAATTCGTCACAGGAAGCACAAGAATGAAAGCCGGAACCGCTCAAAAACTAATGTTGAACATGATAAGTACAACTTTGATGATCAAACTGGGAAAAGTTCTTGGTAACAAAATGGTAGACATGCAACTCAGCAATAATAAATTAATTGACAGAGGAACTAAAATGGTGATGGAAAAGCTCAATGTGGATTATGAAAAAGCGAATGAACTGCTCCTAAAACATGGAAGTGTACGTAAAGTACTCAAGAATGAAGATGGGACTTGATATTTAAGATTTACGATTTTATATTTACGAATAAAAAAAGAAAAATTATAATTTGTAAATCAAAAATCCCTCAGGCTTTTTTCTTTATCGAAATAACTTTTGCCTCTACCCTTTCTGAAACATCAATAACCTGATCAAGGCTTTCATAAATTGAATTTTGACTAATAAACTCCGGCACTATCTCTTTCATTTTCCTTACTGTGAGTAAATGATCATTTTGATAGCAAAGGTCTATTAATAATTCAACTTCTTTGGAAACAACTTGAAAATTATACTCACGAACTTTACCAATCATTATTTTGGAATGATATGTCCGTGATGTATTTTCCTGATCATTAAGTAATTCCTCATACAATTTTTCACCAGGTCTTAAACCTGTGAACACTAACTGAATATCCTTACCCAAAGTCAATCCCGAAAGTTTGATCATTTTTTTAGCCAAATCAACTATCTTAACAGAATCTCCCATATCAAATAAGAAGATCTCTCCCCCACTTCCCATTGCTCCTGCTTCCAAAACCAATTGACATGCTTCCGGAATGGTCATAAAAAACCTATTGATCTTTGGATGAGTAACAGTTATTGGTCCTCCATCTTCAATTTGTTTTCTGAATCTTGGAATAACTGAACCACTGGAGTTTAACACATTCCCAAATCTTGTAGTAATAAACTTAGTAGGTGTCTTTCTATTTAGTGATTGTATATAAATCTCCGCAATACGTTTACTGGCACCCATGACATTAGTTGGATTTACTGCTTTATCAGTAGATACCATCACAAACTTTTCAACTTTATATTGTACCGAAAGATCAGCTATGATCTTAGTTCCCATCACATTGGTGATCAACGATTCAGATGGATTATTTTCCATTATTGGAACATGCTTGTACGCAGCAGCGTGATATACAAAATCAGGCTTAAACGTGCTAAAAACATGCTCCATTCTTTCTTTATTCCGAATGTCACCGATAACTACTTCAAAATTGGCTCTTGTCTTTTTCTCAGTCAAGTTAAGCTCCAAATCATACAACGCTGATTCGGCTTGATCCAACAACACGATCTTTTTGGGATAGAAATTAGCAATTTCCTTTACCAGACCACTACCTATAGATCCGGCAGCACCAGTTATTAAAACTGTTTTACGAGAAAGTTGTTGTTTTATTTTAGCCCTGTCCAGCTGAATGGGTTCCCGTTCCAGAAGATCCGTAATCTTAACTTTCTTCAGCTGTTTAAAACTTAGTTCACCATTAATCCATGTTGTAATCGGTGGAACATTAAGTACTTTAATGTTGCGCGATAAGCAATATTCAATGATCTCTTTCTTACGTTTCGTAGCAATATTCTGAATGGAAATAATTAACTGATGTATTTCGTAGTTTTCTAAAAGTTCCTCAAGGTCACGTTTAACATTAGAAACCCTAACGCCTTCTATTCGTTTTCCACGCTTTGACATATCATCATCAACAAAACAAATAACCCTGTATTTTGTACCTCTGTCTTTTTCGAGTGTTCTTTTAGTAACTAATCCCGATTGGCCTGCACCATATATAATAACATTGGTTCTTTCAGTTTTCCTATCAGGCAGTTCCTGAAACAGAACTTTCACCAATACTTTTGTCGAAGTAAGTAAGAACATAGTAGTGATGTAATCGATAATGATTACCCCAAGTGGAATGAAAAACGTATGATGAAAATAATAATGAACAAAATTGAAAAACGCTATCATTAAAGTGCTACCGGTAACTGCCAAGAACAAGCGCATCGTATCTCTTATTCCAGTATGCCTTACAATACTGGTGTAGGTTTTGGTTAAGTAAAAGGCCAGGCCTCTTAATCCTACTACAATAAGTACAATGTAAAGGAAAATGTTGGTGTACTTTTCAGGAATTTCGGCATTGAACCTTAACAGAAAGGCAATACAAATCGACAATAAACATACAAACAGATCACTTGTAAAAACAAACCATCTTGGTGCATATTTATTCTTGAAAAATATTAGCTTAAAACGCTTCTCTAATCTATTTATGACCATAATAAAAGTCTGCAAAAGTACTAAATGTTTTGCTTAATGGTGTTTTAACGTAAGTATTAATGTATGGTTTCAACCAAATATTAACAAACTATTGGTATTTATAAGCCTTCAGCTACTCTTGTAAAATAAGTTAGTTATGATACATTAGCAAAATATCTATCTATGTAGGTTTTTTTTTAGGTATTTCTACGTAAATTTGTATTAATGTCGCAGTTTTTGCTTTTGGCTTTATGATCATATAATCTCATTTCTAAATGAAACGTAAGGAAATTCAAATTACTGTTCTGGCTATTCTATTATGTACACTGCTTTATAGTGTAGCTTTTGCTCAAAATCCAGGTAAAAACCCAAATACACCTATTCCAAGTAAAGTAGAAAAAACTAAGGAAATCTTTGAATTTGAATTAATTTATGTAGCTGGAGAATCTATTAGAAATACATTTAAAGATGAATGGAATATTGAACATAAAATATATAACAACCTGGAAGATGTTATAACCAATATAGATGCAATACATAAATTTTATATAGACTATGTAGATGATATTTCTCAAAGCAGCAAAAAAACTATCTATATATGGCGAGGCGCTGCAAATCAAAATAATAGTTTAAATAATAACAGAGAAATTATTAGATATAATCCTGAAAGTAAGAAAATTGTAGAGTAATAAATTCTATTTTTTGAGATGGGTCAATTAGTGCATATAAACAAAGCTTTGACTATTAGGGCTTTATTGTTACTATTAATTCCATGGAACATAGTTTTGAGCCAACCTGCTAATGATGATCTATGTTCAAGTGTAGGATTAACTGTTGGGGGAGGATGCGTAAATGGCGATAATACCGGTGCAACTACTGAGGGCCTTACCCTACCGAGTTGTTTTTCCGGTAATCCAAGTAATTATAGTCATTCTGTGTGGTATTCCTTTACAGCAACTGATGACAGTATTACAGTAAATTTTGGAGATGGTACGCTTGGAATACAGGTTCTTGGTGTTGTATATGGATCTTCGGATAATACCTGTACTGGCACATTAACCGAACTGGGTTGTAAAAAAGGCGGTGAAATAAAATTAACAGGTTTAATACTTGGGGATACTTACTTTATTATGGTTGATGGGTTTGGAACTAATGAAGGAACATTTTGTATAAGTATATATGAAACACCGCCCCCACCTCCTCCTGTTGGAACCTGCGATAATCCTCGTGACTTATTTGCAGCGGGGGATTGTAATAACATAGCAGGAACTCAATACGATGAACAAAATAATATAATATGGACCAATACTTCATCGGGTGATGATGATGGCAGCACAGCAGCAGGGTATGGTAATCAAGAAGGCTATGATGGAGGATGTGCCGATAGCGACCTTGCTCAAAATGCCTATTGGGTTAGGTTTACAGCGACAGTTACATCAGCCGGGGCCAATTCATCAAAAACTTTTATAGACAATGCCGGGCCAAATACCTTGGATTATACACTTTTTAAATCAGCTCCATGCACACCTACTGCTTGTACCCCCTGCCCTTCACCTTGTGCTAATTTGCAAGAAGTAGCCTGTTATTCCGTTGCTTCGGGTGGTTCTCAGGAAATAACAGTTGAAAAAGATACTGTTTATTATGTAATGATAACCAATTCTGACCCAAATACTTCAGATTTACGCTATATGTGTTTACGATCAGGTACTCAATTTACCCCGCCAAATGATGATTGTGCAAATGGCGAGATAGCTACGGCAGGCGTGGAGTACACTTCAACCAATGCCAATGCATCTCCAGATGGATCCTTATGCTCGGGCAGTACTGAAAATAATGTTTGGTTTTCATGGACAGCTCCAGCAGGTTGGGACACCACAGCGTATGTACACATGTACAACCAGAACTGTGCTTGTGAGCAAGGACTTCAACTGAGCATCTATATTCCATCAATAACATGTACACCTGGAGGAAATCAATCCGGTAATTGTGAGATTGTTGTAAACCCTGCCAATGCCAATGATTTTTTTGGAAATTTTACTCCAACTCCGGGGTCTACGTATTTAATTAATATTGATGGTTTTGCTGGGTGCGCCTGCGAATTCAATTTTAAAATCCTGAGTTCTAGTATACTTGTAACTGGTGCTTTAGTTGCGGATGCTGGTACTGATAATACGATTTGCAGTTCTACAAGTGATACTTTAGGTGGAAACACAACCGCCACAGGTGGAAGTGGAGTGTATGGTTATAGTTGGACACCATCAACAAATTTGGATGATTCCACAGCAGCAAACCCCATTGCATCGCCTTCTTCAACTACTACATATATTGTAAATGTTACAGATAGTGCATCTCTTTGTACTTCTACAGATACTGTTATTTTTACAGTTAATGCTTGTGGAGGTTGTACCCCTCCCGAACCCTCAGGAATTGTTACAAACACATCATGTGGAGGTGGCTGTACGGGAAGTATAGACCTAACGGTAACTGGAGGAGCTACTCCTTATACTTATAGCTGGTCTAATAATGCAACAACTCAAGATGTTAATTCTGTATGCGCGGGCACATATACAGTTACAGTTACGGAGAATGGTGGCTGCGATAGCATCATGACATTTAATGTAACCAGTCCAGCTGGGATGACACTCAATATGCAAGGATCACTTGCCACTTGTAATTGTCCTTGTCCTGGTACCGTATGGGCTGTACCAAGTGGTGGAGACCTGTCAATTGATGGTACTTATGATTATTCTTGGAGTAATGGAAGTAAAAGTTTTGCACAGAATGGCATATGTGCAGGAACCTATACAGTAACTGTTACGGATGATCAGGGATGTATAATAATAGGTAGCAGAACAATACCTTGAAGAGATATTTGGTAAATTAGTATTTCAATTCACCTCTCTTGCAGGCAGGCAGCTGCTTGTGCCAATGACAAAAAGTATAAAGATTAAAGGATTTTCGGAATTTCTCTGTCTTCGATTCTGGGTTAATGTGTGGTTTCAACCAAATGTTATCGTACCTTCTCAATATTTACAGGTAAAACTACAATTTGAATAACGAACATGAGAACATTTGAATAACGAATGATGAACTTCGTTATTCTGAATTCGTTGTTCTATTGTTCTATTGTTAAAATATAACCATTACCCTGCGGATATTGAGAGGTTACAATTATCAAAGCAACTATCTTATCTCTCTATTATCAACCGAAAAACTGGATAATTACTAACAAACTATTGGTATTTGTAGGCCTTCAACTATATTTGCAAGGTAATTTGTTATTATGCACAAACCCCAGGACATACTCCGAGATCTTCAAAATAAACAATACCATCCTGTTTATTTTCTATATGGAGCAGAGTCTCACTATATAAACAAAATATCGGACTACATTACAAACAACATATTATCCGAATCTGAAAAAGGCTTTAATCAGGTCATTTTATACGGGAAAGATACTGATGTATCAAATTTGTTAAGCACTGCAAAACGTTTTCCAATGATGTCTCCCTACCAGGTTGTTATTGTTAAGGAAGCTCAGCAATTGAAGAAAATAGAAGAGCTAAGCTCATATGTTGAGAATCCTGCTAAAAGTACCGTTTTGGTCTTGTGTTATCAAAAAGAAAAATTAGACAAACGCACAAAGTTTGCGCTGGCTTTAAAGAAAAATGCAGTGATCTTAGAATCCAAAAGGTTATATGACAATCAAATACCTGAATGGATCAAAAATCATGTTAAAAATTCAGGCTACGATATAGCCCCAAAGGCTTGTATGTTACTATCAGAATATTTAGGAAATGATCTTACTAAAATTGAAAACGAATTAAGTAAACTGATCTTAAATATTAAACAGGGAGATATCATTGATGAAGCGATCATTGACAAATACATAGGTATTAGTAAAGATTTTAATGTTTTTGAATTAAATGCAGCTATAGGTAGTAGAAATTCAACAAGAGCTTACAACATTATCAATTATTTCAGCAAAAACACAAAAGCGAATCCTATTGTTGTTATTATAGGAAGCTTATTTACCCATTTCAGCAGGCTTTTTATCTACCACAAAATGGAAGATAAATCTAAAAATTCAGTTGCAAGTGCCTTGGGTATAAATCCCTTCTTTGTTTCCGAATATCAATCAACTGCACAAAAATTTAATTACTTTCAAACTATTGAATCTATTTCATTGATAAGAGAATATGATCTAAAATCAAAAGGAGTGAACAACGCATCCGTATCTGAAGGAGAGTTATTAAAAGAGCTGACATTCAAAATATTGAACTGCTAAAAG
>JAESTI010000058.1 GCA_016763665.1 Bacteroidia bacterium
GAGTTAAAGCTTTGGCAATTGGAGATTATGAACTTCAAATAGGGCAGGGATTAACATTTTGGTCAGGATTGGCATTTGGTAAAAGCAATAATGCCATGAACATTAAGAAAATACCAAGGGGACTTAAACAGTATACATCAGTAAATGAAAATCTTTTTTTAAGAGGTGTTGCCACAACGATCAATTTCAATAAATTAGATTGGACCATTATGTATTCCAGCAAAGCAGTGGATGGTAATCTTGTAAATTCCGATGTACTTGTTGATGTGGAGTTTTTGGATATAACTTCATTACAGACAAGTGGATTTCACAGAACAGAATCCGAATTGGAAGATAAGCATGGGTTAAACCAAAGGATGATAGGAACGAATTTGAAATATTCACACAAAAATTTAGATGTTGGATTTACTACCATTAATACCAAATTGGATAAGTCCCTAACACAAAGCACATCACCTTATAAGCAGTTTCAATTTTATGGCGATGAGCTATTCAATACAGGTATAGATTATAGCTATATCTACAGAAATATAAACGTGTTTGGGGAGTTTAGTTACTCAGCTCAAGATTTAAGAGGGTTGACTAATTTCAAAAGCTTGTCTTATTTAAATGGGGCCATCATAAGTTTAGATCAAAATATTGGTATATCAATATTCCATAGGAATTATTCAAAAGACTATATGGTTTTAAACAGTAAAGCCCTGGGGGAATCCAGTAAAAATATAAACGAACAAGGGTTATATCTGGGTGTTATGATAATCCCATATAAAAAATGGACTGTTTCTGCGTATTTTGATTCCTACAAGTCTGGTTGGTTAAGGTACTTGGTAGATGCTCCTTCGGTAGGATACGAGTATATGGTTGATGCTCAATACAAGCATTCCAAAGCGCTGAGAATGTACTGGAGATTAAAACTTGATAACAAGCAGAAAAATGCTTCAGGAAACGAAACGCCTTCTGATTATCTGGTACAACATTATTTACTGAAAGCGAGGTATAACATTTCTTATAAGATTGCTAAAACATTTACTTTGAATAGCAGAATTGAAGGATCTCGATTTAAATCTGAAGGGAAAGATGAGTTTGGATATTTAGCTTATCAGGGAATCAGGTATAAGAAATTTGGAGTTCCGTTATCGGTTTCTTTAAGATATGCATTGTTTGATATAGATAGTTATAACGGACGTATTTACGTTTACGAAAGTGATGTTTTGTATGCTTTTTCAATTCCGTTTTTCTATAGTAGAGGAGCCAGAGCGTATATACTTTTGAGGTATACACCAATGAAAGGAGTCGATTTTTGGTTGAAAGTTGCCCAAACATATTACAACAATCGCGAAACCATTGGAAGCTCTAAGGAAATGATCGATGGAAATACCAGGACAGAGGTCAAACTTCAGATGAGGTTGAAGTTTTAATGCTGCTTGTTTGTGAAGACATAAACAGGGGCAGAAAGTTGAATATTTTGGATTTAATTTTAAAAAAGATCAAAAAAAACCTGGTTGTTAAAACCAGGTTTTTGTATAGCTAATAATTATGCTATTTTATTTATGACAGGAGTTGTTTAGTGTAAATCAAGTCCTATAGGTAGCTCTTCCTCTATCTTACCTCTAATAATTCTCCACCTACATCAACTCTCTCATTTCTTACCTTTACGTCTTTGGAATCCATTGACATTGCTTCCATCTCAGCACGATCTCCCTTTTTAACTTTTTCTTTCTTAATTTTTTTTGTCTTAACAAGATTACCAGTTTCTATATCTTCAAGAATTGCACGTACATAATCAATAGATACAACCTCTAAAGCAACTACAAGACCTTCACTACGTGTTTGACTGAAGCCATTTGTTGAAGTCCCGAATACAAATCCTGCTACGAACAATAATAATACTAATTTTTTCATGATAATTGATTTTTGGTTTACGGTTAAAAAAACTTTTTGATTTATATTATTTTTATTTAGTTACAAATATATGGTGGAGCGAAAGTTAGAACCACTATTAAATTTTATTAGTAATCCTTACATTGTCACAATATTTTACATAATCTGTACAATTTATATAGGAAGATATATCAAAATCTAGCTTTATTGATAAAATAAATTGTCATAAAATGTCACATAATGTCACAAAACATATATTTCTTTAACAAGAATTAAATATTTCTTACATCACTAAAGCACTATAATACTCTGCACTACAAATTCAAATAGATATTACTTATTCAGATCGGGCGAGCCTGTGGCTCGTTTGTACAATTACCAAGCCTTCAAGGAGATGATCGATGGGAATACCAGGACAGAGTTGAAGTTGCAGATGCGGTTGAAGTTTTAACGCTGCTTGTTTATAGAGGCATAAACAAGGGCAAAGAATTAATTTGCAATTCAGGGTATATCTAAATTTATAAATTAGTATACTTATTATAATGTGTATTATGTTTTTCCGTACCTTTGCGCCTCGAAATTTATTATTAATTAAAAATTGAGTAAAAGTTATGAGAAATTTAATCAAAGGAATGAAAACTATTTGTTTAATAGCTGTTTTGATGTTTACGGTAAATCATTCCGATGCATCTGGATTGGTAGTTTTAAATGATGGTGACAGAAACCATGCAATTGGCAAGGCTCATTCTGCAATGGTAGACTGCATAAAGGGATCAGGATATGGTAATGTGTATACTTTTGCTTCATATTACGATGGTAAATGGACTGTTACATTTTACGTGAAACCTTATTGTCCTAAAGATGCTTTTTGTATACTGTGGATTATACATCTTGGCACTGTTACATTAGATAGTGACTTTAATGTACTTAGTTCAACATGTAGTTTTAGTACGATATAATAAGTTTGAAGTAATTAAACTAAAAAGCAACCTAACTAATTTATGTAGGTTGCTTTTTTTTTGAGAGCTTGCTTACCATCTGGCGTAAGCGTCCGATTGTGCTCTCCATTCAAAGTAAGAGTGAAGTTTTGAAAGTTGAATATTTTGGATTTAATCTTAAAAAGAGCAAAAAAAACCTGGTTGTTAAAACCAGGTTTTTGTATAGCTAATAATTA
>JAESTI010000059.1 GCA_016763665.1 Bacteroidia bacterium
ATATGAACGGATAAAAACAGATATTTGCAAACATTGTAGAAACTATAGTTAATTCGTAATTATTTAATATACAGTCATTTATAAAAATACGTCAATGGTAGTTTATCGAAGTCTTGACGGCCATATTTCGATAAACTCAATATGACCTCTATTTAGAATGTTAATAACTCGCCTAAATTGTTAATTTTTGCATTGAGCAACTACCTATATTTGTGGTCAAATAGCAATGGTCTGCAATGAAGTTATCGAGTATAGAAATCAAGGGTTTTAAGAGTTTTGGAGAAAAGATATCCATCAACTTTGATGAAGGTGTAACAGGTATTGTCGGGCCCAACGGATGTGGCAAATCGAATATAGTAGATGCAATACGATGGGAACTTGGTGAGCAAAGGTATTCAATGCTGCGATCAGAAAAGATGGACAATCTCATTTTTAATGGGAGTAAAAAGAAAAAACCCTCAAATTTGGCAGAAGTTTCCCTCTCATTCGACAACACCAAGAATATACTCCCAACTGAATTTTCGAATGTTACTATTCAAAGAAAATTGTTCAGAAATAGCGATAGTGATATTATTTAAACGGTATACAATGCAGACTTAAAGATATCTCCAATTTATTTCTTGATACAGGAATTGGCAGTGACTCTTACTCCATCATTGCACTAAGCATGGTTGATGATATTCTAAAAGATAAAGATAATTCAAGGAAAAGGTTATTTGAAGAAGCAGCCGGGATATCAAAATATAAATTGAGAAAGAAGCAAACGCTGCAAAAACTAGAGCATACAGACAATGACCTCGATAGAGTTGAAGACTTACTTTATGAAATTGAAGGCAATCTTAAAACTTTAGAATCCCAAGCCAATAAAACTAAGAGATATTACCAACTAAAAGAAAACTATAAGGAACAAAGCACCGAACTGGCTAAGTTTACTATTGATGCTTATCGAAAGAAATTTGATGAACTTGAAAAGGAAAATCAGGAGCATAAAGATATATCCCAAAATATTGAGACCAATATAAAATCAAAAGAAGCAGAAATTGAAAAGAAAAAGTTAGAAAGTTTAACCAAAGAAAAGGAATTAGCAGAATCGCAAAAGATAGTCAATACCCAACTTGAAGCCATTAGAGATTACGAAAACAATAAGAAGATCAAAAATGAGCGCCAAAAGTTCTTAACTGATAAAAAGATCAATTTAAAAGCCAATATCCAGCAAGATGAAGAGAGTATAGCCAACCTTAAGGAAGAGATCAAAGGACTTGACAATCAAAAGGAAAATGAACGAAGTTTATTGGCTGAAATTGAGTTTAATGCCAATGAAATAAAAAGTTCGTTGGAACAAACCAAAAAAGTTCAGCAATCATCTAAAGAAAAGCTGGACGAACTGAATGATCAATACATAAGGATTCAGCAGGATGTGCACGGAGTAGAAATCGACATTGACAGGAATAAGACTAAGATCGAATCCATCAATCAGGAATTTGCCCGAAATAACCAGGAGAATGAAACCTTTACAACTAATATAAAGGAGCTTGAAGAAAAGCTCTCTGAAACAAATACAGAAAAGAGTAGAAAGCAAGAAGGGTTCAATAAGATCAGCAAGCAGGATGAAGAGCTTCAAAAGAAAATAGAAATAATTGAAGCAGAAATTTCATCGAAATCAACTGAGCTGGTTGATACCAACAGGAAATTAGATGCTACTCAAAATGAATTTAACCTGACAAAGAGTCTTGTTGAAAACCTGGAAGGGTTTCCTGAATCCATTAAATTCCTGAAAATGGAAGCAGATTGGGGTAAAAACGTTCCCTTATTTTCTGATATTCTTTTCTGTAAACCTGAATATCGTGTAGCAATTGAGTCCTATCTAGAGCCGTATATGAACTACTTTATCGCCAATACTATTGAAGAAGCAAGAGTGGCGGTAAGTTTGTTGAGTGAAGCCGCTAAAGGAAAAGCTAATTTCTTTATTCTTTCCGAGTTGAAAAAGCAAAATACAATAGAAAACAACTTGGGTAAGGATTATGTTAATGCACTAAATGTCATTGAAATAGAAGAAAAGTATGAACTGCTAATTAAGAAACTACTTGGAAATGTATTGATCATTGAAAATGAAGTAAAGCTCTCAGAATTTACCAGTAATTTATCAAATGGGTTAAGCAAAAAAATTGACCCAAATAAAATTACTTTTTTAGATAAACAAGGACGATTCATTAAAAAAGCACATACTTTATCGGGAGGTTCTGTAGGATTATTTGAAGGCAAAAGGATTGGACGTGCTAAGAATTTGAAAGTTCTCAGTAAAAACATTACCAACTACACTTCAAAAAGCAATAAGCTCAAAGAAGAAATAACTACTCTGGAAGGGCAACTAGAGACTCTAAGCAAAAGCTTCACTCATGAACAGTTCAATAAATTGAGAGAAGAGCTATCATCTCTTCAAAATAAACTTGTTGAATTAAATACAAAGATCGATCATTATAAAAATCAAATTCAGAATAATAAAAACAGAAATCTAGAACTTAAAAATACCTTATCTGAATGTGAATTAAAGATCAATGACTTAAACCCTCAACTGATCACGCATCAGGAAAATCAGAGTAAACTAAAAGAGAGTTTTGAGAAATATAAGTCTGAATACGATACAATTACAACTACGGCTGATGAACAGTCATTGCAATACAATCAGGAAAACATAAAAGTTCACCAGCAAAGGAATAAACTTTCTGTTATTGACAGAGACATTAGTTATAAGGATAGTCAAATAGAAAATACAACAATACGCATTGGAAATAACACAATAGACCTGAATAAAACTAAGGAGCAAATACTTGAGATAACCAGTAATGCTGAAGAGAATGATTCTGAGTTAACCAACATGTATAACAAGAAGGAAGAACTTGAAAAAGCTCTTGAAAAAACAGAAGAACTACACTATAAAGCTCGTGGTGATATTGAAGAAGTTGAAAAACTACTGAGGGAATTGAGAAACAAAAAAGAAAATGCATTGGTTATTAACAGTGAGATAAAGGAAAGAATTAGCGAAGTAAAAATTAAGATCAACTCCTTAAAAGAAAGGTTGTCAGTTGAATTCAATATCAATATAGAAAACATCATTAATCAAGAACCTAATAAAGATTATAACGAGGAAGAATTAAGAGCCAAGGTTGAGAAAATGCGCAACCGCTTAGAAAATTATGGCACGATAAACCCGATGGCTATTGAAGCCTATGATGAAATACAGAAAAGGCATGATTTCATCGTAGAGCAACGTGAAGACCTTTTCAAAGCTAAAGAATCGTTACTTCAAACCATTCAAGAAATTGACGATACGGCTAAAGTACAATTCTTGGAAGCCTTTCACCAAGTGAGAGAGAATTTTATAGAAGTGTTCAGATCATTATTTTCAGAAGAAGATAATTGCGACTTGATATTAGAAGATCCAGACGATCCATTAGAAACTGACATTGATATTATTGCGAAACCTAAAGGAAAGCGCCCATTAAATATTAATCAACTTTCAAGCGGAGAAAGTACTTTGACGGCTATTG
>JAESTI010000060.1 GCA_016763665.1 Bacteroidia bacterium
ACCAATTATATTGACTAGTATTTGCTTGTAATGAATCATTTATACATTATAATGATTTTGATTTTTCTCTAACACCTGCAATATCACCCGGCTTTAGGGCATATGATGGAATATTAACTAGATTCCCATTAACAGTGATATGTTTGTGAGAAACTAATTGTCTTGCACCTCTTCTTGTTGGAGACACTCCTAATCTATACACTGTATTATCCAATCTTGATTCCAAAAATCTCAATAAGTTCTCCCCAGTAATTCCTTTCTTGCTGGCAGCTTTGTTAAAAACATTTCTAAACTGCTTTTCCAAAACACCATACGTATATTTAGCCTTTTGTTTTTCCAATAACTGGATAGCATATTCAGACTGTTTGCCCCGCCTTCTGGAATTTCCATGTTGACCCGGAGGATAATTCTTTTTTTCTAATGCTTTGTCCGGACCAAAAATTGGTTCTCTGAACTTTCTTGCAATCTTTGATATTGGACCTGTATATCTTGCCATTTCTTTTAATTCTTATATTTTAGAACCTTATAATTTATACTCTTCTTCTTTTAGGTGGCCTGCAACCATTATGAGGTAAAGGACTAATATCGTGAATAGTTGAAACTTCTATTCCCGATGCTTGAAGACTTCTAATAGAAGCATCTCTTCCTGCACCAGGGCCCTTAATGAAAACCTCTACTTTTCTTAATCCCAAATCATGTGCAACCTTAGCACAATCTGCAGTAGCAGTTTGAGAAGCATAAGGTGTATTCTTCTTTGAACCTCTAAATCCCATTTTACCAGCAGATGACCAAGATATTACCTGACCTTTTTTGTTGGTAAGGGAAATAATAATATTGTTGAAAGAAGCCTTAATGTGAGCTTGTCCTTCCGCTTCTACTTTTACTTTCCTCTTAGTTGATTTTCTAACTGTACTCATTATGATAAGTTATATTTACGTTTTATCCTTTAGGAGCTTTCTTTTTATTGGCTATCGCTTTAGATTTACCTTTTCTTGTTCTGCAATTGGTTTTAGTTTTTTGTCCTCTAACTGTCAACCCTATTCGATGTCTGATTCCTCGGTAACTACCAATATCCATCAGTCTCTTAATATTCAATTGAACTTCAGCTCTCAATGTACCTTCAACTTTGTACTTATCATTTAGTACCTTTCTGATATTTGTAAGTTGATCGTCATTCCATTCATCCACCTTAGTATCATAATCAACACCTGCATCATCTAAAATTTTCCTAGCTCTCACATTGCCTATTCCATAGATATAGGTAAGACCTATTGACCCTCTTTTGTTCTTTGGTAAATCTATTCCAGCTATTCTTGCCATAAGCTATTAATTTTCAATATTTTAGTTCTCTCTATTTTAACTATTCTAAATTTGGGACTGCAAAATTACTAAATTTCCTACACAAATTCCAGTTTTTTATGTAATATCTTCAATACCCAACAAAGTATTAATTACCCTTGTCTTTGCTTAAACCTTGGGTTCTTTTTATTGATAACGTACAATTTGCCGTTTCTTCTTACAATCTTGCAATCTGCACTTCTTTTCTTGATTGATGGCCTAACTTTCATGATTATACGATTTTATTAATATCTAAATGTAATTCTACCTTTTGTTAAGTCATATGGAGATATTTCCAATTTAACTTTATCACCTGGCAATAATTTTATATAGTGCATTCTCATCTTACCAGAAATATGAGCAGTAATAATATGTCCATTTTCCAATTCAACTCTAAACCTCGCATTTGATAATGCGTCAGATACTATTCCGTCTTGTTCTATTAAGGCTTGTTTAGCCATAAATTATAAATATTTAAATTTCAACTACTGAATTCTCTTCTATAAATTCAAAAGAGGATAAAATATCCGCTTTATCTTTCTTTACAGCTATAGTATGTTCATAATGTGCTGAATGTTTATTATCAGCAGTAATTATTGTCCATCCATCATTTAGCTGTCTCACATTCTTTGTTCCCATGTTTATCATAGGTTCGATCGCAATTACTAATCCTTCCTCTAATTTAATTCCACTACCTTTTTTTCCATAATTTGGAACTTCAGGTTTTTCATGCAAATTTCTACCAAGACCATGCCCAATCAAGTCTCTAACAACACCAAATCCATTTGCTTCACAATAACTTTGTATTGCATTGCCTATATCTCCAATTCTATTGCCAATAACAGCCTTTTCTATTCCCTTGTATAAAGATTCTTTCGTTACTTTCATCAACTTCGCAACTTTACGGTCTATATCACCAACCGGAAATGTATAAGCCGAATCACCATAATATTCATTTTTCAGAACACCACAATCAATTGAAACAATGTCTCCATCTTCCAAAATGATATCAGCACCAGGTATTCCGTGAACAACTTGCTCATTTAAAGAGATACATAATGTATTAGGAAATCCATTATATCCTTTAAAAGCCGGTTCTCCTCCATTATCTCTAATAAACTGTTCTGCAATCTCATCCAACCTTAATGTACTAATACCAGGTTTTACATGATTTGCAACTTCACCTAAAGCTTTTCCAACAAGTAAAGAACTTTCTCTTACCAGTTCAATTTCTTCTTCTGTCTTATAATAGATCATGCCTGACAGTTAAAACTGATAATTTATAAAGCGGCTCCTACAGCCGTTCTACCTTTTATACGCCCTGTTTTCATAAGGCCATCATAATGCCTCATCAATAAGTGGCTTTCAATTTGCTGTAATGTATCAAGGACAACACCAACCATAATCAACAATGAAGTTCCACCATAAAACTGAGCAAACTGACTATTTACACCAAGAGTACCCGCAAAGGCCGGGAATACGGCTACAATAGCTAAAAATATCGACCCGGGTAAAATTATTCTTGACATTACACTATCTATAAATTCAGAGGTTTTCTTACCCGGTTTCACACCAGGAATAAAGCCCCCATTTTTCTTCATATCTTCAGACATCTGGTTAGGATTCACCGATACTGCCGTATAGAAATAAGTAAACAGAATTACCAAAAGCGCTAAAGTTATATTGTAAGGAATAGATTGATAATCAACAAAGGACGCACCTATCCCCTGCCATGTGTCAGATTCAGGGAAGAACTGTGCTACAGTGGCAGGCAGAAACATTATGGCTTGAGCAAAAATTATTGGCATTACTCCGGCCGCATTCACTTTCAATGGAATGAATTGTCTTACTCCACCATATTGCTTGTTTCCAACTATTCTCTTTGCAAATTGGACAGGAATCCTTCGTGTACCCTGAACTAACAGCACAACACCAATTACCACTATTACCAAAGCTGCTATTTCTATTAAAAATGGAACCATTCCTCCACCTTCATTAAATCTCGATACAAATTCAGCAGAAAATGCAAAAGGGAGTCTTGCTATGATACCGATCATGATCAAAAGAGAAATACCATTACCTAGTCCTTTCTCTGTAATTCTTTCACCGATCCACATCACGAAAATCGTACCCGTTATAAGTAATATCATTGAGGCCAAATTGAACACCATGGGAGACATAACCTCGGGATTTGTTAACGATATTATAGCGGTTGGATACTGGGTTTTTAAGTTTATTAAATAACCCATTGACTGGCCACCACATATTGCTACAGTAAGGTATCTTGTAATTTGACTTATTTTTTTTCTACCACTCTCTCCTTCTTTTTGCAGTTTTTGAAAATATGGAAGTGCCATACTCATCAATTGAATAATAATTGATGCCGAGATATAAGGCATAATTCCTAAAGCAAAAATTGAAGCACGCGAAAATGCACCTCCTGCAAACATATCCAATAGGCCAGTAAGTCCGCCAGGGCCACCTTCTGGTGTTAATTTTTCCAATTCAACCGGATCTACTCCAGGAAGAACTACAAAAGTTCCTATTCTAAAAATCAAAAGCAGACTTAAGGTATTTATTATTCTAATCCTTAGGTCTTCTATTTTATATATGTTCTTTATGGTTTCTATTAATCCCCTCATCTAAAAGGTTATCTTAATTGTAATGAATAATATTTTTGAATCAAGCAAAGTAGGTAGCTAAAAGCTCTGTTTATATAGTCTCTACTTTACCTCCCTTAGCTTCAATCGCCTCCTTTGCAGTACCGGAAAATTTATGGGCTGTAACTTCAATTTTTACACTGAGTTCACCCCTTCCTAAAATCTTAACCAAATCCGATTTTTTAGAAATCAATCCATTTGCTTTAAAAACTTCCAAATTGAAAGCATTGATCTTTTTCTTTTCTGTCAATTCTTGCAGGGTAGCAATATTTACTACTTTATATTCTACTCTGTTACGGTTTTTAAATCCAAATTTAGGTAATCGTCTTTGAAGTGGCATTTGTCCACCTTCAAAACCTTTTCTTCTCTTATATCCTGATCTAGATTGAGCACCGTTATGCCCTTTGGTGCATGTTCCACCTCTTTTAGAGCCTTCACCTCTACCAAGTCTTTTTCTGCCTTTAATTGCTCCTTCTGCCGGTTGTAAATTGCTTAAATCCATTTTATTTAACGTCATTAACTGTTACCAGATGTTTTACTTTTTCTACCATTCCTCTAATTTGAGGAGTATACTCCACTTCAACAGTCTTATTGATCTTTCTTAGCCCAAGCGCCTGCATTGTAGCTTTTTGCTTCTTTGGCCTATCAATTACACTTCTTACTTGTGTTATTCTTACTTTAGACATTGTTTTTCAATTATATGCTACCCATTAAATACTTTATCCAAGCTAATACCTCTTTGTTGTGCCACAGTGTAGGCATCTCTCATACTTGTTAATGCAGCAATTGTAGCTTTTACAACATTATGAGGGTTTGATGACCCTTTGGATTTTGCCAATACATCAGTTACACCGGCACTTTCCAAAACTGCCCTCATTGCACCACCTGCAATACCTCCTGTACCATGAGAAGCTGGTTTTAAAAATACATGTGCTCCTTCATATTTTGCAGTTTGTTCATGAGGAATTGTTCCTTTATAAATTGGAATCTTTATCAATGATTTCTTTGCATCATCAATTCCTTTAGCAATTGCTCCGGTTACTTCACCGGCTTTTCCTAAACCGTACCCAACAATCCCATCTTCGTTTCCAACAACAACGATCGCAGAAAAACTAAAAGTCCTGCCACCTTTGGTAACTTTTGCTACTCTATTGATTTCAACAAGCCTCTCTTTTAATTCGATTTCGCTTGACTTAATTCTTCTAATATTTAATGTTGACATAGTTTTGAACTATTTTATTTTCTTCAATTAAAATTTCAAGCCTGCTTCCCTTGCTGCTTCAGCCAAAGCTTTAACTCTTCCATGGTACAAAAAACCGTTTCTATCAAATACCACGTTGCTAACACCGGCTTTCAATGCTTTTTCAGCAAGTTTTTTACCGACTTCTTTTGATTTATCAATCTTCGTTCCTGATGTGATCTTATCAGCCATGGTAGAAGCACTTGCTACTGTATTGCTAGCATTATCATCAATTACCTGAGCATAAATATGCTCATTGCTTCTAAACACAGATAGCCTAGGTATCTTAGTCGAACCAGATAGTTTTTTTCTGATTCCTCTTTTAATTCTTAGCCTTCTTAAACTTTTTTTAGTAGCCATTTTAAAATTATTTTATTAACCAGCTTTTACTGCCGCTTTTCCGGCTTTTCTTCTGATTACTTCATCTGTATATTTTATTCCTTTTCCTTTATATGGTTCAGGTTTTCTTAATGATCTGATCTTAGCAGCAACTTGTCCTATTAATTGCTTGTCATTACTCTCTAAAATAATTTTAGGAGCTTTACCTTTTTTAGCTTCAACGGTTGCCTTGATTTCTACTGGTATTTGAAAAAGGATATAGTGTGAGTATCCCAAAATAAGATCCAACAACTGCCCTTTTAATGTAGCTCTGTAACCAACACCAATAAGTTCAAGTTCTTTTTTATATCCTTCTGAAACTCCAACAACCATATTCGCAATCAATGACCTGTAAAGACCATGCATTGCTTTATGTCTTTTGCTATCAGTAGGTCTGTCAACCCTTATCACATTGTCTTCTATTTTAACTGAAAGATCCGGATCAATCTTTTCACTTAACTCGCCTTTAGGACCTTTAACAGTCACTAATGATTTATCAACTGTTACCTGAACTCCTTCAGTCAGCGTTATTGGGTTATATCCTATTCGTGACATTACTTTATTAATTTTTATCGATTAATAAACATAGCAGAGGATCTCACCTCCAATATTCTTTCGTTTTGCTTCTTTACCAGTCATTACCCCATAAGAAGTTGACATGATTGCAATACCAAGACCATTTTTTACTCTTGGTAATTCCTTTGCTCCAGCATACTTTCTTAATCCCGGTTTACTGACCCTTGTTAAACCTTTAATAACTGAGGTTTTTGAATTTTTATCATACTTCAAGCCAATTTTAATAGTTGCCTGAGGCTTTGTATCTTCAATTTTATATTTATAAATATATCCTTGATCTTCCAAAACCTGGCTTATCTGGACTTTAAGTTTAGATGATGGCATTTCAACAACTCTATGCCCTGCTTTTAAAGCATTTCTAACTCTGGTTAAATAATCTGCAACTGGGTCTGTATTCATATCTATAAATTTTATTTTATTCTAACAAAAATCTTAACTACCAACTGGCCTTTGTTACTCCAGGAATTTTTCCTGCAGCAGCTAATTCTCTAAATGTTACTCTGGAAACACCAAATTGTCTCATGTATCCTTTTGGTCTTCCTGTTAATTTGCATCTGTTATGCAACCTTACCGGGCTAGCATTTTTAGGTAATTTTTGCAATCCTACATAATCTCCAGCTTCTTTCAAGGCTTTTCTTTTTTCAGCAAACCTTGCTACCATTTTTTGCCTTTTAACTTCTCGAGCTTTAACTGCTTCTCTTGCCATAATTTATTAGTTAACTTTTAATCTTGATTCTTAGTTTTAAATGGAAATTCAAATTCGGTTAAAAGTGCAAGTGCCTCTTTATCAGTATTTGCGCTAGTAACAAATGTTATGTCCATTCCATTGATCTTTTTTACTTCATCAATATTGATCTCAGGAAAAATGATCTGTTCTTTAATACCTACGGTAAAGTTACCTCTTCCATCAAATCCTTTTGGGCTAAATCCCCTAAAATCCCTTACTCGTGGAAACGAAGCTGAGATCATTCTATCAAGGAATTCATACATATTATTATCTCTTAATGTAACCCTCACTCCAATTGGCATACCATCACGAAGTTTAAAGTTAGAGATTGATTTCTTAGCTTTAGTTGCAACAGCTTTCTGCCCCGTAATAGCAGTCATTTCATCAACCGCTGAATCAATCAGTTTTTTATCCATCACGGCTGCTCCAACGCCCTGATTAACGCAAATCTTTTGAAGCTTAGGAACCTGCATTACACTTTTGTAAGCAAATTTTTCCTTCAATGCCGGAACTATCTCCTCTCTATACTGTTTCTTTAATCTTGGCGTATATGACATCACTTTACTTTTTAATTATTTAATCAATTATTTCACCTGATTTTACCGCATATCTAACTCTTTGCCCTTTATCATTAAGTTTTCTTCCTACTCTTGTTGGTTCACCTGTTTTAGGATCAATAACCATTAGGTTAGATATATTAATAGGAGCTTCCTTCTTTATGATACCACCTTTAGGATTTTCATTCGTAGGTTTAGTATGCTTTGTTCGAATATTTACTCCTTCTACTAAAACTTTATTAGCTTTAGGAAATACTGCGAGCACTTTTGCAGGTGCTTTTGATTTATACTCACCTGTAATAACCTGCACTTGATCACCTTTTTTTATCTTCAATTTCATTTCTATTCAATTCTTAATATTAAAAGATAGCTTTTCGCTTAAATAACTTCAGGAGCAAGTGAAATAATTTTCATAAATTTCTTTTCTCTCAACTCTCTCGCAACAGGGCCAAAAATACGTGTCCCTAATGGCTCATCGTTAGGACCAAGTAACACCGCTGCATTATCATCAAATCGAATGTGAG
>JAESTI010000061.1 GCA_016763665.1 Bacteroidia bacterium
TAACTAAGTGCCCAGCAAAACCTACCTGCCCTCCTATTTGGCAATCCTCACCAATTTTTGTTGAGCCTGCAATTCCTGTTTGTGCAGCGATAACAGTATGTTTCCCAATTTCAACGTTATGGGCAATTTGAATAAGATTGTCCAACTTAACACCCTTCCTTATTACTGTTGATCCGATAGTAGCTCTATCTATAGTCGTATTAGCTCCAATTTCAATGTTATCTTCCAAAATCACATTACCCGTTTGAGCTACCTTTTTGAATGCCCCGTTAGTTACCGGTGCAAACCCAAAACCATCGCAACCAATTACAACTGCAGCATGCAAGGTGCAATTGTTACCAACCTCACAGTTTGTATAAACTTTAACTCCGGAAAAAAGTACTGTATTATCACCAATTACCGCATTATCTCCAACATAACATTGAGGAAATATTTTAACATTTTTACCAATCTTGGCATTTATACCGATATAGCTAAAAGCACCGATATAAATATCTTCTCCTATCTGTGCAGTTTCATCAATAAATGCTTGTTGATCTATACCATTTTTATCTAGTTCATTAGAATTAAAATGGGCCAATAATTTTGATAATGCCTGGTAGGCATCTTTAACACGTATAAGTACGGTATTAATAGGGTTTTCTAACTCAAAATCATCGTTTACAATGACGGCTGATGCCTTTGTTTCATATATATGCTGAATATACTTAGGATTGGCTAAAAAGCTTACTGATCCGCTTTGGGCTTCCTCAATTTTTGATACCTTATTGATCACTGCATTTGGATCTCCCTCTAGCGATCCCTTAACAAGATCACAAATCTCTTGTACTGTAAGTTTCATAGTCGGCAAAATTACGAATTATTTGTAACATTTTCTTAATAAAAATCACCCATCCATACCAACTATTTTACATATTCAAAACTAATACGATTAAATGTGACATTTAGTATCTATTAGAATTTTTTAAAGCATGTAACATGCTGTATATCAATATATTATAATTATATTATTTAAACCTACTTATTCTTAATACAATTAATAGCTTAAATTTGTGTCTTTCATATATGAAAACTTCATAACAAACCGTTAAACATAGAATTAATTTTACAAGTATGTCAGAAATAAAAATACTATGGGCTGATGATGAAATTGACCTTCTAAAGCCCCACATTAATTTTCTAAATGGCAAAGGTTATGAAGTAATAACCGCAACTAATGGAACTGATGCGATACAGTTGTGTAAGGAAGAGCGGTTTGATCTTATCTTTTTAGACGAAAATATGCCTGGTTTGACAGGACTGGAAACACTGTCGGACATCAAAAGCATGGAACCCAACCTTCCTGTTATTATGATCACCAAAAGTGAAGAAGAACAGATAATGGATGATGCTATTGGTTCGAAAATTACTGATTACTTAATAAAGCCTGTAAACCCCAACCAAATCTTATTAACAATTAAAAAAGTAGTGGATGATAAACGGCTTCGAAATGAAAAAACTACTTTAGACTACCAGCAAGAATTCCGTTCAATTAGTTTATCCTTTAATGAAAAAATGGATTATGAAGAGTGGATTACTCTATACAAAAAGTTGGTCTTCTGGGAGCTAGAATTGCAGAATTTACCAGAGCCTGATCTCAACTCAATTCTAATGTCACAAAAAGAAGAGGCCAATACAGTTTTCTTTAAATTTATTGAAAGCAATTATCAGAATTGGCTAA
The DNA here is from genome assembly GCA_016763665.1 of Bacteroidia bacterium. The sequence goes on from JAESTI010000061.1 coordinate 1,721, forward strand.
GATATTCTGAGGAGAACAAACCTCTGTTATCTCCTAATTTATTCCGAGAAAAAGTATTTCCACTAATTAATGAAGAAGAGCCTGTTTTCTTCATTCTTATTGACAACTTACGATTTGATCAATGGAAAGTAATTCAACCAATAGTCTCTCAATATTTTAGGGTTGAAAAAGAGGATCTTTATTTCAGTATACTACCAACTACAACTCAATATTCAAGGAACTCTATCTTTTCAGGATTGCTTCCTTCTGAAATTCAAAAAACATATCCTGAGCTTTGGCAGGACGAAAGTTCAGATGAAGGTAAAAACCTAAATGAGGAGAAATTTCTTGTAGACCAATTAAAAAGAAATGGATTTGATATCAAACACAGCTATACGAAAATCACTAAACTTGATAAAGCAAGATCTCTGATCGATAAAATTCCCAACTTAGTGAACAATGACTTGAATGTTATCATTTACAACTTTGTAGATATGCTGTCGCATGCACGTACTGATATGGAGATCATCAAAGAACTGGCAAGCAATGAAGCTGCTTATAGATCTATAACATTATCATGGTTGGAACACTCTCCTCTTTTAGAAGCACTAAAGAGAATTTCTGAATATAATGTAAAATTGATCATTACTACGGACCACGGAAGCATCAGAGTATCATCTCCATCAAAAGTAATTGGAGATAGAAACACTACTTCTAATTTAAGATATAAGCATGGAAAACAACTGCAATATGATCCCAAAGATGTCTTGTCGATAACCAATCCGAAAAACAGTTATTTACCACAAAAACATATCAATTCATCTTATATTTTTGCAAAAGAAGACAAGTTCTTTGTCTATCCAAACAACTATAATCATTTCGTCAAATTCTACAATGACACTTTCCAACATGGAGGAATCTCACTCGAGGAAATGTTGATCCCGGTAATTAATCTCACCAACAAGTAATTCATTTTTTATATGCCTGAACCCATCATTTGTAAGGATGTTTCGGCATTGGAAAATGCTGCTCAGTACTTATTAAAGCGATATTCAGACCAACGGATATTCCTATTTTATGGTGAAATGGGCGTTGGGAAAACCACTTTTATTAAAGCAATTTGCAAATCACTTGGTAGTAATGACAATGCTAGCAGCCCTACTTTTTCTATTGTCAACGAATATAAAATAGATGAAACTCAAGCATCTATTTACCACATGGATTTTTTCCGTATTGATAAAGAAACCGAAGCAATTGACATTGGACTTGATGAATACTTGTACAGTGGTTGTTATTGTTTCATTGAGTGGCCAGAAAAGATAGTTAGCTTACTTCCGCCAGACACTTTAAAGATTGAGATGAAGAATGATAATAATTCCAGGATTATCTTTCATCAATAAATTCTCTACTTGAACAAACTTTTGGACGGTGTTTCCGTATAAATATGTTAATCTTAATTTTAACTATTTCTTTAATATCTAAAAAGGATGGCCGAAGACTCCAAGAAAGGATTTGCAGAATTAGCCAAGCAGGCAAGCCTCATGCCTCAGGAAGCAATGCTTGAGGTTAAAAAAAAGGATAAAAGTCTACATATCGGAATTCCCAAAGAAACTTCGTTTCAGGAAAATCGTGTAGCTGTTACACCACAAGCTGCTGGGTTGCTAGTCAATAATGGGCATATGGTTACTATCGAATCCAATGCAGGTAAAAATGCTAATTTTATTGATAGCGATTATAGTGAAAAGGGCGCTCAGATTGCTTATGGCCCCGAAGATGTTTTTAAAGCTGACATAATCATGAAAGTGGAGCCTCCATCATTAGAGGAAATTAAAATGATGCAGGTGGAACAAACCCTTATTTCAGCACTTCAACTTTCTACTTTAAAAAAGGAACATATAGAATCATTACTGGCTAAAAAAATTACCGCTATTGCTTATGAGTATATTAAAGATGAAGATGGTACTTTTCCAGTAATTAGATCTATGAGTGAAATTGCAGGAGGAACTGCTATTCTTATCGCTGCTGAATACTTAAGTAATGAAAATCAAGGAAAAGGACAGTTATTGGGAGGCATTTCCGGAATTCCTCCAACCGATGTTGTGATTCTTGGAGCAGGAACAGTTGGAGAATTTGCCACAAGAGCTTCTCTTGGATTGGGAGCAGGAGTAAAAGTTTTTGACACCAATATCTATAAATTAAGAAGGCTTCAAAATGACATCAACGAAAGGATTTTCACTTCTGTGATGTATCCTATAATTATTGAAAAAGCGCTGAAAACTGCCGATGTTGTTATCGGTGCAATTCATGCTGATCTAGGAAGGAGCCCATGCGTAGTTACTGAAGCAATGGTTCAAAATATGAAAGCTGGCTCAGTAATAATTGATGTTAGTGTCGATCAGGGAGGGTGTTTTGAAACTTCTAAAGTGACCACCCATACAAATCCTGTATTTAAAATGCATGATGTAATCCATTACTGTGTTCCTAATATTGCATCAAGAGTTTCAAGAACAGCATCCTATGGCTTAAGCAATATTTTTACTCCAATTCTATTGAATATCGGAGAATCAGGTGGAATCAAAAATATGCTATGGGAAAAAGCTGGTGCAAGACATGGAGTTTATTTATACAAAGGGAACCTTACAAATAAATACATAAGTGAGATTTGCAGTATGCCTTATAAGGAAATTGACTTGTTAATTCCAGCACACATGTAAAGTTAGTTAGAAAGCTCAGCGATTACTGTTTCCCCTCCCCTTACTTTTTCCTTCAACTCAACATTGATCTTTGTATTTACAGGAAGTAACAGATCAATCCTGGAACCGAACTTGATAAAACCATAGTCTTCTCCCTGCTGTACAGTGTCAGACTCCTTGACATAACATACGATCCTGCGTGCTAAAAAACCAGCAATTTGTCTCATTAAAACCTCTAATCCATTTTCAGATTTAATGACAATACTTGTCTTTTCATTTTCTGTAGATGATTTTGGATTAAATGCCATAAGATATTTCCCGGGATGATATTTAAAATAAGAAATTATCCCCGATATAGGGTTTCTATTTACATGAACATCAAAAGGGGACATAAAAATGGATAACTGTAGCCTCTCATCATTGAAATATTCATCTTCTACAACTTTTTCAATTACAACAATTTCACCATCTGCAGGAGCAATTACATCATTAGCGGATGCGTTAGATGTTCTTTTGGGATTTCTGAAAAAATTAAGAAAAAGGGAAAATAGAAAAACTGAAAAAACGATGGATACGATTTGAGTTACATTTACGCAGGTAACATTGTAATACAAAAGAGCATTACTAACAATTAACACCATACCGACAATTATCAAGGTCGACCGCCCTTCTTTATGTAAACGCATAATTTTAGACAAATAAAAAGAGTAATCCGAATTAAGCGTACTAACGGATTACTCTAATAAAAGTTTTAGATTGTTATTTAAGAGCTATACCAACCCCTGAGCTAACATAGCATCAGCAACTTTAACAAAACCGGCAATGTTTGCGCCATCTACATAATTCACAAAACCATCTTTTTTACCATACTCAACACATTTATGATGAATTTCGATCATGATATCATGCAGTTTTTTGTCAACTTCTTCCCTGGTCCAATGTGACTTGGATTGATTTTGAGCCATCTCAAGTCCTGATACTGCAACACCACCTGCATTCGCAGCTTTACCTGGACCATATAAAACTCTGGCATTAAGAAAAGTTTGAACCGCTCCAGGAGATGATGGCATGTTTGCTCCTTCAGAAATAGTTTTACAACCATTTTTCACTAACTCCTTCGCATTATTTTCTGATATCTCGTTTTGTGTAGCTGACGGGAAAGCTACATCACATGGAACCGACCATGGCTTTTCATCAGCATGATACTCTACACCATATTTCTCCGCATACTCAGAAATTCTTCCACGCTTATTATTTTTGAGATCCATTATAAACGCAAGTTTTTCATCATCAATACCATCTTTGTCGTATATAAAACCTCTTGAATCTGAAAGTGTAACCACTTTACCTCCTAATTGCAATACTTTTTGAACCGTGTATTGAGCAACGTTACCGGATCCCGATACAACACAAGTTTTTTCACTTAATGAGTCTCCAATTGATTTTAACATTTCTTCAGCAAAATAAACGCTACCATAACCTGTAGCTTCAGGACGTATCAAACTTCCTCCATAGGAAAGGTCCTTACCAGTCAATACCCCAACAAACACACCTCTTAATCTTTTATATTGTCCAAATAAATATCCAATTTCTCTCCCCCCCGTTCCTATATCTCCTGCAGGTATATCTTGGTTATGTCCGATATATTTTTGAAGTTCCGTCATATAACTTTGACAAAACTTCATTATTTCATTATCTGATTTTCCTTTGGGATCGAAATTAGAACCACCTTTCCCTGCTCCCATTGGAAGGCCGGTAAGACTGTTTTTGAAAATTTGTTCAAATGCAAGAAATTTCAATATGCTCAAATTTACTGATGGGTGTAATCTTAAACCACCTTTATAAGCCCCAATGGCGCTGTTCATCTGAACTCTATATCCTCTATTTATATGGTATTCGCATTTATCATCCATCCAGGGAACTCGAAAAATAAATACTCTTTCGGGTTCGCACATTCTTTCAAGTATCTTAGCATATAAATACTTAGTATTATCCCTCATAAAAGGCACTACGGATAAGGCTACCTCCTCTATGGCTTGAATATATTCTGTTTCTCCCGAATTTCGTTCAATCATTAAACTCATGAATTCTCTAAACTCGGAATCTCCCTGCAGGGCTTTCTTTGCTGACTTTACCGAAGGGGTTTTAGCAATTCTTTTCTCCATTGTTGTTTCCATGTCACATTAATTATAATTCATATTCATTTAGCCTTTTTTGAAAAAGGAATACAAAATTAACCAATTAATTGATTGATTATCATAAAACTTTTTATTAATCCCAGAACCACGTCACATACTATATGCCTTTGCTATAATATGTCATAATTATTTATAACATACAGATAAACAGCTACAAAGGGAGCTGATAGAAGTAAACTATCAAACCTATCCAAAATTCCACCATGTCCGGGTAAAATATTTCCTGAATCCTTATAATTAATACTCCTTTTAAACGATGATTCCACTAAATCTCCATAGGTGCCTGCAACAGTAACAATAATTGCCATAATCAACCACTGGTATAGACTGAGCATATCTATGTATTGAGAAATCACATATGCAATCAACAAATTAAATGCAAAGCCGCTCCAAAATCCTTCCCATGATTTTTTAGGCGATATTCTTTCAAATAGTCGGTGCTCACCAAATTTGGAGCCTATAAAATAAGCAGCGGTATCATTTGTCCATACCAAAAGGAAATAACCTATTAATAGTTCTGGATGATATTGACCATCTTTTCCAAATGCTAAATAATTCAATGCAGCAAACGGAACAGCTATTAAAAGTAATCCTACTATTGTAAATGAAATATTTGAGAATGGGTTATCTGACTTACGATATAATTCAAATACAAAAATCAAGAATAAAAGAGGAACAATTGATATCAAGATCATTGGACCATGTCCATTTGAAAAATACTGGTTGCATGATAAGAAAATCATCAATCCCAGCAGTATCCCATAAAATTTTTGCGGAAAGATCTGATGCTGTTCTGTTATCTTATAAAACTCCCACAAACTTATACAGGTAATAAGCATAAACATCA
>JAESTI010000062.1 GCA_016763665.1 Bacteroidia bacterium
ACATTATCTATTAGTATAATCATTGGTAGCATTTGTATTCATTAGTATATTAGCATTATTGCACCATTCGCATCATTTATTTTCCAATAATCTGCGTTACAACTTTTCTGCTTCGAGGCCTTGTATCAAAATCTATAAAAATGATCTGTTGCCAAGTTCCCAATAGCAATTGTCCATCTGTAAAGGGAACCGTCAATGAACATCCTTGCAAAGTGGCTCTTACGTGTGAAGATCCATTGTCGTCCCCCCACATATTATGATGTTCATAATTATGCCCATAAGGAGCAATTTTTTCATAAAACTCCGGAAGGTCAGTTTTAACTAAGCCAGGTTCATATTCAATAGTGGTTATTCCTGTAGTTGATCCGATGCCAAATACAGTTACATTACCTTCTTTAAAACCAGCTTCAGATACGTTTTTTTGTACTTCTTGGGTTATGTCTACTATATCTGTTTGCCCTGTTGTATCAAATACAATATGGCTTGTCTTAATATCCATTATGTTATTTTATTAGGAAATCAGATTGGGTTTTTACTATATATGTAGCTCCTTTGACAATTTGTCCCAAATTTAAAACTAAGTATTGGAATTACCCTAAAATAGTTGTATATTTGCACTACAAATTGGGAGTATAGTGCCCTTTTCATTTAGTCACTAAAATTTTAGTAATACCATGGAAGAAAAAACCAGAATTTTATTTGTCGTTCACGAAATGGCGCCTTTTTTAGAACTGAGTTCAATAGCAAAGTTAACAAGGGAGTTACCACAAGCTATTCAGGAAAAAGGTTTCGAAATAAGGTGCTTTATGCCAAGGTTTGGTAGCATCAATGAAAGAAGAAACAGGTTGCATGAGGTTATCAGGTTGTCGGGAATGAACATTGTGGTGAATGATACAGATAATCCATTAATAATTAAAGTTGCATCTATCCCACAAGCTAGAATGCAGGTTTATTTCTTAGATAATGAAGATTACTTCCAGAAGAAGCAGGTATTTCACAATTCTAAAAATGCCATGTTAAAAGATAATGATGAAAAGGCGTTATTTTTCTGTAAAGGAGTAATTGAAACAGTGAAAAAATTAGGTTGGATGCCTGATATAGTTCATTGTCATGATTGGTTTGCAGGGTTATTACCAGTATTATTGAAAACCAAATTTGCAAACGATCCAATTTTTAGTGAATCAAAAGTTATTTATTCTGCATACGAAAATTCTTTTAGTGGTGAGTTAAGTGATAAGTATGCTAAACTTCTTGAAATGGAAGGAATTGATTCAGATGCACTTGAACATTTCAAGAAAGCAACTTGTACCAACCTTCAAAAAGCAGCAATACAATATGCTGATGCAACAATAAAAGGCTCAGAAAAATTAGATTCAGGAGTGGAGAGTTATTTCTTGACTCAAGAATCCAGGGTTGTTGATTATCAGACTGAGGAGACTTATGTGGATACATATTTCGACTTTTATAAAGAATTGTTGGAAGAAAATTTAGTACTAGCAGAATAACTTTTCAGGGTTTACGTTAAGGAATGCGAATAATTAGTTCCATTCTAAATTCAGATTTAACTTCTCGATACGTGCGATCTACTAAAAATATCTTTAAGATATTTTCTTATGCCTTAATTGTGTGCCTCTCTTCTTGTGATAAAGAGGATAAAATAGGGGGTGAAGTGCACCCAAGTGGTGTAAACCTCGATCTAAAACTAGATACAACAATAAGTGTTAATGCATTCACAATTCGAGAAGATTCTTTAAGAACAGATGAACTTTCAAGAAATGTGGCGGGTTCTTACAATGATCCTGTATTTGGGCAAACAACAGCAAGTATTTATACACAATTCAGGTTAACAAGCTCAAACGTGACTTTTGGAGAAAATCCGATATTAGATTCTATTGTATTAGTTTTAGATTATACTGGCTTTTACGGAGATGCTTCTGCTTCAATGAACATTGAAGTGTACGAAGTGACTGAAGATTTTTATAAGGATAGTACTTATTATAGTAATAAAAAATTAAGCTTTGATGTAACCGAAGACGGTAAAAAAACGTTTATACCTAGCCTATTGGATGAGGAAAAGGTTGATGGTAATAATACAGAAAAACATTTACGTATAAAGTTGAATAATTCACTCGGTCAAAAATTATTGAACGAGTCTGGAAGCAGTAATTTAGCTGATAATGAAGCATTTTTGGCTTTCTTCAAAGGATTGCATATAACATCAACTTCTAAATTTGCTTCAGGATATGGTGTGGTTTTATATTTAGATTTGGAGTCATCGGCTTCTAATCTTACATTATATTATAGCAATGATTCGGTAAGCAATAGTTTTGATTTTGTGATAAATGACAAAAGTGCTCGGTTCAATCATTTTGAGCATGATTATTCAGGTACAGATGTAAATGGCCAATTATCAGATTCAACTTTGGGAGACAATAACTTGTATGTTCAGGCTACATCAGGAGTAAAAATCAAATTATTGATACCGGATTTAACAGACACTTATAAAAATGATAAAGTAGCGTTTAACAAAGCTGAAATAATAATAAATATAGAGGAAGGTTCAAACGATGATTATGAGGAGTTAAACTCTATAATCTTGGTAAGTGTGGGCGAAGATGGACAAAAAATGAAGACAATAGCTGTTGGAGGGTATAATTCTAATGATAAAAATTATACATTTAACATAACAAACTATATTCAGAATTATATTCAGGATGATTTTGAAGATTATGGTTTTTACCTCTTAGCAGGTGGAGGATCGACATTAGCAAATAGATCAATTTTAAAAGGAGATAAAGACATAAAATTAAATTTGATTTTTACCGAATTAAATTAATTTTGCCACGAATTACTAATCCCAAACAGAGAATCATATGTGTGGAATCGTTGGATATATAGGTTATAGAGAAGCGGGTGAAATATTGATAAAAGGTCTTCAACGACTTGAGTATAGGGGTTATGATAGTGCCGGTATCGCTATTCTTGATGGAGAACTAAAAGTTTACAAGAAAGCGGGGAAACTTAATGAACTAATAGCACACATTGAAGGAAAAGACCAACAAGGTAACGTTGGAATTGGCCACACACGTTGGGCCACACATGGTGCTCCTACCGACAGTAATGCCCATCCGCATTTATCTGAATCAAAAGATCTAGCAATTATTCATAATGGAATCATAGAGAATTGTGATTCTTTGCGTGAAGAACTAGTCCAAAGAGGTCATACTTTTCACAGTGAAACAGATACTGAAGTATTGATCCATTTAATTGAAGACATCCAAAAGAATATGGAAGTTG
>JAESTI010000063.1 GCA_016763665.1 Bacteroidia bacterium
AGGGAAATTGTTTAGCTATTTTAAAACATGATGGTGTAGTAAATTCAGTATTTTTCTCCCCTAAAAAAGAAAACTCCTTCAATCTTCAAGATTTAGAAGACCCAAAAGGTTACTTAGTGCTCACTGCTTCTTCGGATAAGATAGCCAGGCTTTGGGACATGAAAGGGAATGAGGTGGTGAGGTTTGAGGGAATGAATAGTTCAATAACATTGGCAAAATTTTTCCCAAACAGCGAGTTCGTTGTGGCAATTGCTGATACAACATGCATTATTTATACTTCGAATGGAAAGATTCAAACTAAACTTAAAGGACATACCAAAAACATTTATGACCTTGATATTTCAAAGAACGGTTCGTTTATTGCAACTTCAGGATATGATAACACTGCCAAAATTTGGGATAGAAATGGAAAATTAGTTTTAAACATTGATGAACACAAAAGGATTGTCGCAATAGTGAGATTTTCAGACGATGAGAAATTTGTTTTAACAGCGTCTGATGATCTTAATATCAATGTTTGGACTTTAGGCGGTAAGAAAATAGCAAATTTGACCGGACATCAATCAACAATTTGGTCCGCGGGCTTTTCTCCCAATGCTAAAAAAATAATTTCTGCTTCCGATGATGGCACAGCACGTTTATGGAATTTAGATGGACAAGAGTTAATGCTCTTCAAAGGGCATACTAGTCAAGTGATGAGTGCCAGTTATTCACCTGATGGAAAGCATGTTATAACAGCTTCAGGAGATGGTACTGCAAGAATTTGGAACATTCATCCTAAGGAAAATCCGAATTTAAAAGGCCATAAAGCCGTTGTTAGAGATGTTGATATTTCTAATGATGGTAAAAGGATTATTACTGCAGGATTTGATTATACTGCAAAACTATGGTCTTCTAATGGTAAATTATTGAAAACACTAACTGGATTTGATGCCTATGGATTGGATTATGTTAAATTCAATTCTAAATCGAATATGTTTGCTGTAGGATGTAATGAGCAAGTAAAAGTATATAATGATCTAGGTGATTCGATAGTTGAATTGAGAGGCCATGGAGGGAACATTACAACAGCACATTTTATTTCGGAAAATCATGCAATAATTACGTATTCTAATGATAAAAATGCATTTGTATGGAATTTGAACGGGGAGAAATTTCAAAAAATTGAAAAAATTGAAGGATTAAAAGTATTCGGGCAAGGGAAAGAATTAATCACAATAAATACTGATACGTCATGGTCATATTGGAAAATGTATTTCGAAAATGATTCTATTAAATTTCGTAAGATCAATACCATTCGCTGCCATGATGCCAGTATCAATTCCATTGATATTCATCACGAGAAAAATATGGTTTTAACAACCTCTGATGATAGCACCGCTATAATTTGGAACTTAAATAGTGGTAATAAGATTGATAAGTTGATTTCTTATAGTTGTAGACTGAAATTAGGAATTTTCTCCCCCAATGGGAATAAAGTGTGTATCACAACTCAAGATCATATTATTCTATTATTTTCGAATATTAGTGACAGGAAACCCCAAATACATCATCTTCGGGGCCATTCAGATGATATAACTGATGTCAATTTTTCAAATGATGGAAAGCATATTGTATCTGCTTCTAATGACAATACCATTAAAGTTTGGAATTTGGCAGGAGTAAATGTAATGACTTTGCCTAACCACAAAGCTGCAGTAATGAAGGCTATGTTTTCTCCTGATGATAATTTTATTCTGAGTGCATCTCAAGATCACACAGCCCGTCTAACCCCTTGGCGAGTTGAAGACGTATTGCAAAAAATAAATGTGGACAAAGTCCGTGGAGAAGTTTGGGAACTAGGTGAGAAGGATAAAGAAGTGTATGGTATAGAATGAATTGAACTTTTGGCAATTACTTCTTATCTTTGTGGTTGATTGCAAATTGTTCTATCGCCTCGAGCAATCGGGGAGGAAAGTCCGGGCAATACAGAGCGCCATACTTCTTAACGGGAAGTTCCGAGTAATCGGAAAGCTAGTGCTACAGAAAATTACCGTCCCGAGTACTCGGGATAAGGGTGAAAAGGTGAGGTAAGAGCTCACCAGTTCTAAGGGTGACTTTAGAAGCTGAGTAAACCTTATGGATTGAAAGGCCAAATAAACCAGGGCTTGAGGGTTGCTCGCCCGATCCTGGAGGGTAGGTCGATTGACCTTATTGGTGACGATAAGGCTAGATAAATGATAGAACCCAATTCATTGGGAACAGAACCCGGCTTATTAGTTTGCATTCACATTATGGGAGCTTCGGCTCCCATTCTTTTTTAGAATCTCACTCCGATAACCAATATATCGTCAATCTGTTCTTCTGAACCCATCCAATTTTTGAGTTCTTCTTGCAGCGCTTCTTTTTGTTTAGGCATATCTAGATCATGAATAGTACCTAAAAATTCCCTTAACCTTCGTGAAGAGTATTTTTTACTTTTTGCTCCTCCAAATTGGTCATGGTACCCATCAGAGAAGAAATAAATACAATCTTTTTCTTTTAACTGAATTTCATGATTGGTATAATTCCGCTTTTCTATTACAAGCCCACCGATTCCTCTCTTGTTTGCTTTTATTACTTCGATCTTTCTACCAGCCTTTACAGTTGTAACCATGAGTTCATTACTGTCAATATTTGTATCTGGCTCTCTGCTGATATTTCTCACAATGATCAAAGGCCTATGTGCTCCAGCAAATTCAACCTTTTTTGTTTGTGTCTGAATTTTACATAGCGCAATGTCCATACCATCCATTGCACTTGGATCTTCCGATTCTTGGTGTAATGCTGTTTTTACTCCGATGTCAAGTTGATTTAAAATTTCAGAAGGTTTTGTAATACCTTTTTCTGTTACGATTTGTTGCAATAAATTACTTCCGATCATACTCATAAATGCTCCCGGTACTCCATGGCCCGTGCAGTCAACAGCTCCAATAATAAATGTATTAGTGCCATTTGAGCCAACTTCAGTAAAGAAGTAAAAATCGCCACTAACGATGTCTTTAGGTTTGTATAATATAAATGATTGAGGAAGAGCCGCATGGATTTTCTCTGTCGGAACCATAATAGCGGACTGGATCTGTTTGGCATATTTAATACTATCTGTAATCTCTTTGTTTTTTAGTTTAACAACTTCATTTTGATTGGATATCTCCTTGTTGGCAGCTTCAACTTTCTCTTTTTCCAGGCTCAATTCTTTTGTCCTTAGTGTAACTTGAGTTTCTAGCTCTTTTTTCGCAATCAGTAAACGTCTTTCTCTTATTTTAATAAAGCCATAAATTGATGATACCCCAATGAAAACACATAAAATGTAAAACCACCAGGTTTGCCAGAAAGGAGGGAGGATCTTAAAACTATAAGTAACAGGTTCGGGGTTCCATACCCCATCATTATTACAAGCCAAGATCTTAAAAGTAAATTCTCCGGGAGGAATATTTGAATAGGTAGCTCTAGTTTCATTCGTTACAGGTGCCCAATCAGAGTCGAATCCTTCAAGTTTAAATTGGTATCGTACCTTCTCCGGAATAGTAAGACTAATTCCAATGTACTCAAATGTCAGGTGATTATTCGTATGTGGAAGTTCTAAGTTTATTGGTAATCCGGACTTCAGATCAATGGAATCTGTAAATGAGGTCCAGTTTACATCTTCAAAATCAAGCTTGATATTAGAAAGATTAGTGCTGGGAGGAATGTCATTACTGATGTCCTCAGTTGGATGGTATTGAATTAACCCACTAACTGTTCCAAAATATATTACACCATCAAAATTCTTAAATACTGCGTTATGGTTGCATTCTGAGCCAATGAAACCTTCCTCTTTTCCGTAATTCTTAATGTCTTCGATCTTTAAATTACCTCCAATTCGTTGAAAAATATCCATTGGGAGCATGTCTTCTTCCTCCTCTTGGGCAGTCTCATCCGTTGAATCTTGACCTTTAGGAGATTCGGGAGAATTAAATCCATAATCCAAAATGATCTTGTTCATACCATTATTGGTACCTGCCCATAAGTTACCTTGATCATCAAATTCCATAAGTGCAAGCCTGTCATCACTTAAACCGCTGGCACGTGTAATATAAGTCCAATACAATTCTCCTTGCGATTCAGGGTCATAATTAATAAGGTCATTTGTAGTCATGATATTATTAACCAAACGTAAAATACAAATACCTCCACCGTAAGTTCCCATCCATACATTATTCAAAGTATCTTGTAGTATTGATATTACTCGGTTATTTGTGAGCCCCTGAGCGGCTTTAATTATAGTAATAATTGGGTTATTATAATTGGAGGAGTTCGTAAAAGTCAACATATTGGCACCTCCGCCAAAAGTACCAAGCCAAATATTTCCAT
>JAESTI010000064.1 GCA_016763665.1 Bacteroidia bacterium
AATATTTCATTGATATGGTAACAATGTTAGACAAATTAAATGAACATGGCATGAAAGCCAGTGTAGAATGGTATTATAAAGAAGGGGATAATGACATGATGCTTGAAGGACAAGATATTCAAGAACTTTTAAATAAAACCGAGGTTAAATTAATTGAATATTAACTTTACATTTATTAACTAATCTACTTTCTCCACCCTCACACCAACATCCATCACAAAAGGGAGTTTGTCATGACGCATATAATGCTCCAATTCAAATTTATAGCTGCCGGGTTCAGGAAATTTGATATTTCTTTGAATAAGAATCGAGTTATCCCAAATATCTCCCATACCACTGCCACGCCATTTACCATCTTGTTCTGCTAAGATCAATTCGGCCAGATCATCTCGTTGTTTTCCAGAAGGATAAGTTGTATAGACTTTCATCCAAATATTTCTATATGGGAACCCACTGGTGTGCCTGATGTTCAAATATAAGTTATACTTAAGACCGGTATCAGTAATTGATACTTCAAAAGGAACTTTCTGAGCCTTATACCATATGCCATCAGGTATTTCTTTGTTTTCTTCATAAACTCTATTTGGATCACAACTTGAAAGCAAAGTAACAATGAAAAAGAGAAGAAGTGCTCTAAAATACATTTGCACGAATAAGTTACCTACGAGCTTGCTTTCTGGCTGGCTTTTGGGCTCTTTTCTTATCCAAAATGTCTTGAGTAGACTGTGAGCGTGATTCTTCTGGTTTGTTAACGGCATATTTAGCCAAATCAGGCGCCTTTTTACCATCTTGATTCAGCTTCAGAGCTTCGTTAACTGTAGAAACTTTTAGTGCGATCCAATTGGTACTACCTTCAATGCCATACCACATGATGCGCTTAAAAATATCAGTTTTAACATGGAAATATGTTCCTGCCTGTGTTTGTAACTTTTGGGATTTTTCCGCGTTTGGAAAATCTTTAATAGCATCCAGGTAACTATCTAATTCATAATTCAAACAACATTTCAGTTTACCACATTGTCCTGCTAATTTCATCGGATTTAAAGAAAGGTTTTGATAACGAGCTGCTGATGTAGAAACTGTTTTAAAATCAGTCAACCAGGTTGAACAGCACAACTCTCTGCCGCAAGAACCAAGCCCACCAATATTCCCGGCTTCCTGTCTTGCACCTATCTGTCGCATTTCTATTCTTATCTTGAATTGTTCTGCCAATTTTCTGATCAATTCACGAAAATCGACACGCTCTTCGGCTGTATAATAAAAGGTTGCTTTTGATTTATCTCCTTGATACTCTATATCCCCCAATTTCATTGATAAATTCAATTGCTTGATTGTTTCTCTGGAACGATGTAGTGTAGACTGTTCAAGATCTTTGGCCTTTTGCCACTTTTCTATATCGCCAGAACTGGCAATACGCTGAATTTTCCTTACTTCATCCGCATCTTCTTTTACTCGTTTTTTCTTCATTTGATGTCGAACCAACTCGCCTGTCATCGAAACTTCACCAAGATCATAACCAGGTTTTGCTTCAACTACTACTTGATCACCAACTTTAAGCTCAAGGTTACGATCATTTTTATAAAATTCTTTTCGTGATCCCTTAAAACGCATCTCCACAATATCAAAAGGTTTTGCTCCTTCTGGCAACTCCATATTTGCAAGCCAATCAAAAACACTCAGCTTGTTACATCCACCAGATGAACACCAACCGTTGTTGTTACAACCATTTGGCAACGATCCACTTTTTCCACATGATCCACATCCCATAGCCTATTAATTTAAGATTTAAAGATTACAAAATTTAAAAGTTGTAATATAAGCTTTTATCGAAAGTCTTTCTTAATCCTGAATTATGAATTCTTAACTAGTCTATTAAGTTTGCAAAGATACGTTTTCTACTTTTAATAACTCTCCCATCTTAATAGACAGGTCCAGAAAGACGATTTTGGGATTACCATTTCGTTCTATATGAAAACATGCTTTATTAAATTCTTCCATAATTTCTTTCTGATTCGCTTCATGTACAAACTGTGATAACTTCTGAACAAAATCCAATACATCTCCTTCAACTCTCCCAATTTGATTTACACCATTGTTTATTAAGATACACTCCCTAATGATACTCAATCCATAATTTAAAAACTGCTTTTGTCTTTCGCGACCAATTTTTGCAAGGTCATTTACATATGAAACCAATTCGCCTCCTTTTCTTTCAAAACACAATCTCAGCCAACCCCTAAAGAGAGTTTGATTATTATCCTCCACATCTTGTATTAAAACTTGTGCCTTATGGTAATTCCCTTCAGATAGGAAAACTATCCTCTGGGCTTCATCTTCTGTCAAATCATGTAAATTGATCAACGCATTTTTTATATCTACGTCATTTATTCTAT
Source organism: Bacteroidia bacterium (assembly GCA_016763665.1). The sequence goes on from JAESTI010000064.1 coordinate 2,394, forward strand.
TAATGTGTAATATTTGTGTACGTGATAAAATAGTATTCAATACACGATCTTTATCTTGTGTAACTAATATGATTACGGTATTGGAGCTGGGTTCTTCCAATAGTTTTAGTAAAATATTTCCCTCATTGCCTAAAAATTCGGGTAACCACATGATCAAAATCTTATATTTTCCTTCGTAAGGTTTTAATGACAACCGCTTTATTATATCTCTACATTCCAACGCTGTTATATTGCCTTGCTTGTTCTCTATTTCTAGTTTTTGTAACCATGTATGATAATTTAAATAGGGATTCCCCAAAACAGCCTCCCTCCATTTTACCAAAAAATCTGTTGATCTGGAGTTCGGGTCACTTTTAGGTAGGTTAAAGGGATAAGAAAAATGCAGATCAGGATGTACCAACTTTGCGTTTTTCATACAAGAATCACATTCCCCACAAGAATCATCATCTAAAGGGGCCAAGCAATTTAGATACTGCGCATAAGCAATGGCTAATGCCAATCCTCCTGTTCCTTCACTACCCCAAAAAAGTTGAGTATTGCTTATCCTATTTTCACGAACAGTTTTTATTACGTGATCCTTTACCTCCTGCTGACCGATTATTTCTTTAAACCTCATTGTTGGTTGTTACTGGATGCTAGATTCTGGTTGCTGGATTCAGACAAACCCCTACTGATTAGTTACAAATTTACTAATTTCGCGCTTCATGGCAAAGAGAAGAAAGATACTCGAAAACATTGAAGTAACTGACACAAGCTCTAATGGAAAAGGTGTTGGAAGATTCGAGGATATAGTAATATTTATTGATAAAGTTGTTCCCGGAGATATTGTAGATGTGCAAGTAACCAGGAAAAAATCATCGTTTTACGAAGGGATCCCTGTTTCTTTTAAAAAAGAATCGCCTTTAAGAATTGACGCTTTTTGTGATCATTTTGGAGTTTGTGGTGGATGTAAATGGCAAAATCTGAGTTATGAAAATCAAAAGAAATTCAAACAAAAACAAGTAACGGATGCTCTAACAAAAATAGGCAAAGTTGAGTCCAAAGAAGTTCTTCCATTCATTGGAGCTGCTAACACACAATATTATCGCAACAAGTTAGAATATACTTTCTCGAACAACAAATGGCTTACGGATGACGAAATAAAAAGCAAAGAGC
>JAESTI010000065.1 GCA_016763665.1 Bacteroidia bacterium
ACAAGTAAATTCAAAATGTAAATTATATTTGCAGCCGGAATGGGATTCTTCTGAAAAAGTAATGCCACTAATAGCGGAATATGTAAAACAGCACACGGAATGGCAGATCTCATTGCAAATTCATAAATACATGAATATTCCATGATGTTAATATGTTGGATGTTGGATTCTTGATACTGGATATATCTTATGAAAAGATAATAACTCATAGCTAATAGTAACAAATACAGTAATATCGAATCAACGATTTTACGAATACACGAGTTAACGAATAACCGATAAAAATGAATCGAAAATTCATCTTAATTAAGTATTTCTTTCTTATAACTATTTTATTCTTCAATGTTTCAGATCTGTGGAGTCAATCTTTTGATGATCTTCATACCAGCTCCAATAAAGCAAAGAAGTCTTTCAAAAAAGGAACAGCCAACCTTCAAAAGGGAAAATTGGAAGAAGCTAAAGAATACCTGTTAGCTGCAATTAAAACCGATAGCAAATTTATTGAAGCATACCAGGTTTTAGGAGAAACCTATGAATACTTACGTGACAAAGAAAGTGCGAAGGCTCAATATTATAAAGTTATACAACTGGACCCCAAGTTTTTTCCCAATACATTTTTTGCACTTGGGAAATTGGAGTTGGATGTAGGTAATTACAAAAAAGCAAAAGACAATTTTATTGGATACACCAAATCATCCGGGAAATCAGTGGCTATGGATGAAGACAGCCAATTCAACATTAAGATCTGTGATTTTGCCATTGAAGCCAAGAAGACTCCTGTACCCTTTGATCCAATGAATATGGGTGAGAATATAAATACTGAACATGCGGAGTACTTACCAGCTATTACAGCAGATGAGCAAATATTCATTTTCACCAAAAGACTTCCTATTGATAATAGTATGTATAATTTTCAGGAAGACTTTTATGTGAGCTTTAAACGGGATGGTGAGTGGAGTGCAGCTCGAAGCCTGGGACCTCCTATTAATACCAAAAGAAATGAAGGGGCACAATGTATTTCCCCTGATGGTCAATATATTTTCTTTACTGCGTGTAATAGAAACGATGGAATGGGAAAATGTGATTTATATGTTTCCAGGCTAGAAGGAACACATTGGAGTGAACCGGCCAATCTTGAAAGGCCAATAAATACTGGGAAATGGGAGTCACAGCCTTGTATTTCCTCAGATGGAGGAACAATTTATTATTCAAGTAATCGCAGGGGAAGCTTTGGTAACAATACTGAAGATATCTGGATGTGTCAACTCAATGAAATGGGTGAATGGAATATACCTGTAAATCTTGGTTCAAAAATTAACTCAAAGAAAAGTGAACAGTCACCTTTTATCCATCCTGATAATCAAACATTGTACTTCTCATCCAATGGACATGTTGGAATGGGTGGATTTGATCTTTATGTAAGTAGACGCCAAGCTGATGGGGAATGGGGTGAACCTGAAAATTTAGGATATCCAATTAATACACATGGAAATGAAAATAGCATGATAGTAAACCTTGATGGAACCTATGCCTACTTTGCTTCCAATGGACTTGAAGGCTTTGGAAGTATGGACATCTTTTCATTCGAGTTGCATGAGAAAGCAAGACCCCAAACTGTCACTTATGTTAAAGGAAATGTATTTGATGGTAAATCTAAAAAGAAATTATTTGCCAAGTTCGAGTTTGTTGATTTAAGTACAGGTGAAAAGGTGATCGAGTCTACTTCAAGTCAATTTACTGGAGATTTTTTGGTTTGCCTGCCTGCAAATAAGAATTATGCTTTGAATGTATCCAAGAATGGTTACTTGTTCTTCTCTGAAAGTTATTTTCTTAAAGAAGAAGCTCAGCACGATCCCATTTTGATGAACATTCCTTTAAATCCTATTGAAGTTGGAGAAAAGGTTGTATTGAAAAATATCTTCTTTGAAACCGGATCAGCTGATCTAAAACCAGAATCCAGAACAGAGTTAAATAAGCTGGTATCATTCTTAAAGAAAAATCAAAAACTTAAAGTTGAGATTGGTGGGCATACTGACAATGTAGGCAATGTGGAAGACAATGAGCTTTTATCAGAGTATCGGGCGTATGCTGTTTTGGAATACCTTTTCGAGAAAAAGATCAACCCTGCAAGGCTTCTTGCAAAGGGTTATGGAGAAACCCAGCCCATAGCTACAAACGATACCCCGAAAGGTAGAGCCAGGAATAGAAGAACTGAATTCAAGATCGTTGAGAAATAGGGACTATTGAATAATTTCCACTCTTTTATCCCGAGAACTTTCTTAACTTTGCGAGCAATTTAAAATAGCAGTTTTAAACAGTTTATTGCTTCACAAATGCCCAAAGACAATTCAATAAAATCAGTACTACTAATAGGAAGCGGGCCAATAATTATTGGTCAGGCTTGCGAGTTTGATTATTCTGGATCTCAAGCATGTAGATCACTACAGGAAGAGGGAATAGAAGTGTCCCTGATTAATTCCAATCCAGCTACTATTATGACTGATAAAGTGATCGCTGATCATATTTATCTTTTACCATTAAATACAGATTCTTTAGTTCAGATTCTGGAAGAGCAAAATATCGATGCGGTATTACCTACAATGGGAGGGCAAACTGCATTGAACTTATGTAAAGAAGCAGACGAAATTGGAATATGGAAAAAATATAATGTCAGGATCATAGGAGTTGATATCAATGCAATAGAGAATACCGAAAATAGAGACTTGTTCCGGCAATTGATGAAGGATCTTGGTGTAGGTACACCACCGTCAAAAGTTGCTAATTCGTTTTTAGAGGGGAAAGAAGTAGCACAGGAGTTAGGCTTTCCATTGGTAATTAGGCCGTCTTATACTTTAGGAGGGACAGGTGGAAGTTTTGTCCATAAAAAGGAAGAGTTTGAAGAATTGTTGACACGAGGTCTTCATGCATCACCCATACATGAGGTGTTGATCGAAAAAGCGATTTTCGGTTGGAAAGAATTTGAATTAGAACTCCTAAGAGACCCAAATGATAATATCATAATTATATGTTCTATTGAGAACATGGATCCGATGGGTATTCACACTGGTGATTCTGTTACTATTGCTCCTGCAATGACCTTATCTGACAAGGTTTATCAGGAAATGAGAAATCT
>JAESTI010000066.1 GCA_016763665.1 Bacteroidia bacterium
ATGGTCAAGATATAGATAAAGATGATACCGATGAATTTTTCTTTGATAATGAAGATGATGGGGATTTGTTTTTTGATGAGGATACTAACGATGTTAATCTGGACGAGGATGATGAAGATGATTTCATGACTGCAGAACCTCTTGTTGACGAGGCAGAAGAACTAAAAGAAATTGAGGCGCTTACAAAGTCTGCAAGTGAATCATTTATTGCAGAATCTGAAAGTATGGGCGAAGAGGAAGATTTAGATGAAGAGTTGTTCTTTGAGGATGAAGAAGAAACTCAAGAGCCTGTAGTTGAGGCAAAAACCACAACTACCTCTGATGAAGAAACTACACCTGAAACAACTGCTTCTTCAGCGGACTTTACAAGTAATAGCAGTGGCTCAACAGATGAAGAAGCGGTAGAAATGGATGCTAAAGCATTGAAGAAAAATAAAAAGGCCTTCATAAAGGGGCAAAAGAAAATAGTTAAATCATACAAAAAGTTGACTCCTGAAGAAATCGTGAATTTACAAGAGGAACTGGAAGCACGAAGTGGAGCAATTGAAAGGCTTGAAAGTCAATTAAGCGAATGTAAGAGAAATAGTCTAACTTTATCAAATGACGTTAATACAATTAAAGCCCAACTGGAACAAGCATTAGTTGATATTGCTGAATTAAGAGTAAACCCACTTGCAGCTATGGCTGAAGAACCTCAAGGTTCAGATGAACCTCAACAAAGCTCAACTGCAAGTTCATCAGGGTATGCTCCGATAACTTCGATAGATGGTATAGTATTTAAAGTGCAGCTTGGTGCATATCAACAGTTTGACTTAGGGAAACAAGAAATAGCCGGTCAGCCAATTGAGGTAGATAATGCCAGTGGATGGAAAAAATACACCGCTGGGGCATTTGGTAATTATGCCGGGGCTAATGAATTTAAGGAACAAGTTTATGAATTGGGTATGACAGATGCTTTTATTGTTGCTTATAAAGATGGTGTTAGAATAGATATGCAATCCGCCATTCAAGGATCAAGAGGCAGATAACCAATAGTTAGTTATTCCCGAACCAATCTTTCCATACAGGCTCATATCCTTGATTTGTAATTACTGAAGCAAATTCTTGAGGATCTCTTTCATCAGAAATTTCAAATTGTTCAAGAGATCGTTCATCAACTGAATATCCACCTGGGTTGGTTTTTGAACCGGCACTTATCGAAGTAATTCCAAGTTTAATAGCATTGTCTCTAAATTTTTTCGTTTCTCTAGTAGACAATGATAACTCGACATCGGGATCAAAAATTCGGTAAGCACAAATCAACTGAACCAACTCTTTATCTGTCATCATATTGTTAGTCGGAATAACTCCTTCTGCAGGCCTAAGTCGCGGGAATGAAATAGAATACTTCGTTTGCCAATACTTTTTTTCAAGATAATTCAAATGAAGTGCGGTAAACCACGAATCTGTTCTCCAATCTTCCAATCCGATCAAACAACCCAATCCTATTTTATGCATACCTGCTTTTCCTATTCTATCTGGTGTATCTAATCTGTAATCAAAATTTGACTTTCTACCCTTTGGATGGTAATCTTGATATTTTTTAGCATTATATGTTTCCTGATAAACCAATATTGAATAAACACCAGCTTCAGTCAACTTTTGGTAATCTTCTGTATCCATTGGCTGTACTTCCATAGATACTTGTGCAAAATGCGGAGAAATAATTTCCAATGCATGTAGCATATAATCAATGCCAACAGTTTTATTAGCCTCGCCAGTAACAATTAGTACATTATCAAACCCATGAGACTTAATAACTTCTATCTCTTTGCTAATTTGATCATCTGATAAGATAATGCGCTTTATTTTGTTGGTCATACTAAAGCCACAATAAGTGCAAATATTTTGACACTCATTAGATAGATATAAAGGGATATATAATTGTATGATCTTACCAAACCTCTCCTGAGTTATTTGATGACTTCGTGTAGCCATCCTTTCCAGAAAGGGTAACCCTGCAGGAGAAATCATAGCCATAAAATCATCCAGCGTACATTTGCCTGTTGGTTTAGATAAAGCATTAATTACATCTTCTTCCTTTTTGGAATAAATCAAATCTTTGATTGAATCCCAATTGTATTGATGGAGGGTATCTTTAAAAGAAGAATAGCATTGAAGGTTTGTTTCTTTAACAGATATTTGCCTTTCTTGTGGCTTATTTATCATCTTCTAAAAATAAAGTTAAAGGACTTGTAGATTGTGAATACCTTCCAGTAGTTCCAAGCTTTGCCTCATACCCCATCCTGCCTGCTATTACAGCATTTTTAAATGCTATTGCCATATTCACAGGATCTTCTGCAACAGCAATTGCAGTATTGACCAAAACAGCATCTGCACCCAATTCCATTGCAAATGCTGCATGAGATGGCGCTCCTATTCCAGCATCCACTATAACAGGCACATTGCTTTGTTCAATAATGATCTCTAACATTTCTTTAGTATTGAGGCCATTATTACTTCCAATTGGAGAACCTAAAGGCATTACGGCCGCCACACCAACATCTTCCAGTCGTTTACACAATACAGGATCAGCATTCACATAAGGTAATACAATAAAACCTTCCTGAACTAATTGCTCAGCAGCTTTCAGTGTCTCAATAGGATCAGGTAATAAATACTTGGGATCTGGATGAATCTCCAGCTTTAACCATTCGGTATTCATGGCTTCTCTGGCCAACCGAGCAGCAAAAAGTGCTTCTTCAGCATTTCTAACACCGCTTGTATTGGGCAATAGATTTACATTACCCGATTGAATATGCTTTATTAGCTGGTCATCGGAATTTTCAACTTCAACCCTTCTTAAAGCCACAGTAACCAATTGACTCTTTGACGCGATAATAGCTTCTTTCATTAAGGTATTGGAACCAAACTTTCCGGTACCTAGAAGCAATCGTGAATCGAACTCTTTGTCTGCTATTTTTAGTTTTTCCATTTATGCAAATTGTATTTCGGAGTTCAAAAATAAGTCATTCATTTTATTATTGAAAGATTCCGCAGTACTCTTTAAGTCTTCACTATTACTTATTGCAGAAGAAACAGCAACTCCAAACACACCTGTCTGGTTCAAATTTTCAAGATCGTCTAACCCAATTCCTCCAATTGCAATTATAGGTATGTTGCTAAAACTTTCTACAATTTTTTTAATCTCATCTACTCCTAAAATCGGAGAAAGAATTTCCTTTGTCTTGGTGTACTTATATGGACCTAAGCCAATATAATCAACCCCAGCATCAATTAAATGCTTTACATCTTCTAGTGTATTTGCAGTGCCACCAATGATTTTATGGTCTCCCAGTATTTTTCTTGCCTCATTATAAGGCATATCAGTTTTTCCTAAATGTACTCCGTAAGCATCAATTTCTTGAGCAACTTTCACATTATCATTAACAATTAGATTGGCGCTATAATTATCACAAACTTCTTTTGCCATTATGGCGATATCTAACCATTCTCTTTCCTGTTTCCCTTTAATTCTGAGCTGAATACAAGAAATACCAGCTTTACAAACTTCTTCCAAATGTTCCTGAATAGAGTTGATATCAAGGACACTTGGTATAATGTAGTGAAACCTACTTATTACTTTATTAATTGGCATGATACCCAAGTAATGTTGAATTACTTTTTAAAAAACTTATTGTATAATCTCTAGCATTTTTGCAAGCATCTACTAAGTTTTGCCCTTTTGCCAAGTTAGAAGTAATAGCTGAGGATAGTACACAACCCGAACCATGTTTTTCACCATCTTGTATTCGAGAAGATCTAAACTCATATTTATCACCATCAAAATATAAGGTATCTTTTATAAGCCCCCCCCTTGAATGTCCTCCCTTTATATAGATATTACCATTATTATTTATTTCTACTTCATCTCCAAACAACATCTTCGCCTCATCAATATTGGGAGTTGTTAGATAAATAGTACCCATCGCTTTTTTAAACTCTTTTTTATCAATTTCATTATGAAACTTAAACCCGGTGCTTGAACTTATAATAGGATCCCAAATTATTTTAATGGCATTGTTTCGCACTCTTAAGTACTGGCAGATATTATTTAATAAAGAAACACTTTCAATCAACCCAATTTTTACAAAATCAATATTATTTTGATCAAATAACGCATTTAATTGATTTTCTATGGTGAAAAAATCTATCCACTGTAAGCCATTGAATTGATTTTCGTTTTGATAAGTAATCGCAGTAGCTACACCTAAACCGTAAACCTGATTGTTTTCAAACGTCTTAATATCAGCAAGAATTCCAGCCCCAGCACTGGGATCAAGTCCCGCTATGCTTAATACGATAGGTCTGTTGGACAACATTCATTTCAAAATTTTGAGCTGTCTGAAGCTCACATTCTTCTTTGATTTTCAAAAAGGCCTCAACAGGATCAGGCTGCTTCCAAATTGCTCCCAATAAAGCAACTCCTGAAAAGCCCATGCCTTGAGCATCTTTGATCTTTTCAGCATTTATCCCACCCAAAGCAATTACTCTTTGATTGGATTTCAAAACTGTAGAGCGTAGCTTTTCCTTATTTTTGAATAAGCTTTTATGTCTCTTTTTTGAAATACTATCAAAAATAGGGCTTAAAAAAACATAATCATAATTTTCATTACATGCAGCCAGTTGATTCAGTGAATGTAATGACGCACTTCTCTGCAAAGAAGAATAATCAATACCTTTTTCTAAAGGTTTTCGCTTTAAAATTTCCAGTACCTTTTTTTTAAAACTCCCTTTTTTATCATCGGTAAAATGAACACCTTTTACTCCAAACTCTTCCGCTAAATCATAAAAGGAGTGCAAGATCAATCTGTTTCGATACATATACGGTATTCGTTCAAGGTATCTTATGATTTCTTTTTTAGAGAACTTAGGCTTTCTGATATGAAAACTTTCCAAACCCAATTCAAACAAATCAGCTAAGACTTGATGCTCATTTATCGTATAGGATGGCTTGGAAATAAGAATAATCTTCATTTCTAATGTTTGTTAAAGCAAAAGTACAAACAAATCTGCTATTTACAATTCATCAAATTTTGACTACAGTTTCTTTTTATTTACCAATAACAATCCCAAAAAAGTAAGTATGCCATTCAAAATTAATAGTTCATATCCAAACTTATATCCATTAAACCAATTTTCAGAATTATAATTTAGAAGCAAACAAATGCATGGACAAACAACACAAATTATTGGAACTAAATTATCTTTAATTTCTCTTTTTGTAAACAGTCCAAATGCATATAACCCCAATAATGGGCCATAAGTATAACCAGCAGCTTTAAACAATGTACTTATTACACTGTCATCGCTAACTTCTCGAAAAATCATTATCGTTATAAGCAACAATACTGAAAATCCTACATGAACTTTGAATCTGGTTTTCTTACCATCAGACTTTTTATTAGTATCAAAATTCAAGAAATCAATACAAAATGATGTTGTCAATGCGGTTAATGCAGAATCCGCACTTGAATATGCTGCTGCAATCAAACCCACTATAAACAATATTGCTGCAATCGGTGTCAAGTAGTTCAAGGCTATTAATGGAAACAAGTCGTCTGATTTTTCAGGCATTGGGATCCCTTTATGTTGTGCGAATAAAAATAGTGCAGCTCCCAAGCACAGAAACATTAAATTCACCACAACCAAAACTGCACTAAAAGAAAACATGTTTATTTGAGCTTCTTTGATGTTTTTGCAACTAAGGTTTTTTTGCATCATATCCTGATCTAATCCAGTCATGACAATAGCAATAAATGCTCCACTTAAAAATTGCTTTATGAAATGATTGGGCTGACTCCAATCCCAAAAGAATGACTTTGAATATTCACTATTACTGATAGAAGCTATAGCATCTGAAAAACTCCAATCCATACTATCTGATATCAGATAGAAAGTAATTCCTGCGGACAAAAGCATGAATATCGTTTGCAGAGCATCAGTCCACACAATAGTTTTTATTCCTCCCTGAAATGTATAGAGCCAAATAAGGAGTATTGTAATAA
>JAESTI010000067.1 GCA_016763665.1 Bacteroidia bacterium
TTCATGTTTATACTGTTTTGATTTGTATTACAGAACTGTTCGTAATCAATTAATTCCGAAATGTCACAATTTTCTTCGACTCTATCAAAATTTAACGTATTTACTTCAGCAGTTAATGAATCATAAACCAGCAATTTGCCGTTCAAAACATCACCAATTCCGATAAATATTTTAATTACCTCATTGGCCTGCATTGATCCAATTATGCCTGGTAATACTCCCATAACACCAATTTCTGCACAATTTGGCACCGAGCCTGGAGAAGGAGGTTCAGGAAATAAACACCTATATGTAGGACCTTTCTTACCACTTTTATTTTTAAAGTTAAATACAGAAACTTGGCCTTCAAACTTAAATATCGAACCGAAAACAAATGGTTTGTCCGAAATCACACAAGCATCATTGATCAAGTACCTTGTAGGAAAATTATCTGTACCGTCAGCAATGAGGTCATAATCTTGAAATATTTTTAATGCATTAGAAGAATCTAGCCGTTCCTGATAAATATTTATTTGAATGAATGGATTTAATTGACTCAGTTTCTTTTTCGCAATTTCAACTTTTGGTTTGCCAATATCATCCTTTCCATATAATACCTGCCTATGCAGATTTGTAGCATCAACTACATCCGCATCAATTATTCCAATTGTACCAATTCCCGCTGCTGCCAAATATGATAATATTGGACAACCCAATCCTCCGGCACCAACAACCAAAACCTTTGCATTGATCAATTTTTCTTGCCCCTTTTTACCTATTTCAGGTAAAATTATATGTCTTTGGTATTGAGAAACCTCTTCTTTAGTTAGCCCCATCATTATTCCATCAATTGTTATTGCAAATTATTTCTTTTAAGGCTTCAATCCAAATATCATTGTCATTTAATCCTTGAACTAAAACAAATTCTTCACCTCCCATGCTCTTGAATTCATCATTGTACTCTATTTCAACTTCATACGTTGTCTCCAAACAGCCACAAACAAATGCGGGTGAAAAAACCAACACTCGCTTTTTCCCATTTTTTGCAAGCTTTTTAACTACGTCACTTGTATAAGGTTCAAGCCATGGATCTTTTCCTAATCTTGATTGAAAGCATATCGTGTAATCACTCTCTTGTAAGTTCAACTTTTCTGCAATTAACTTCGCGGTAGTATATGATTGTTTTTCGTAATCAGGAAGTCCTTTGCTAACTGCCTTTTTTATATGTCTCCGGGGCAATCCATGAAATGAAAAAATTATATAATCAAAATTTTGTGGTTCATAACCTTTTCCCAATTCAGAAAAACAATTGATAAAATGTTCGTTATCATGAAAATCACCAACAACTTCCAATTCAGGATGATAATCCAAGTTATTCAACTCTACCTTCACCTTTTCCTCCACCGAGCGATTTGTTGCTTCAGCATATTGTGGAAACAAAGGAAGTACCTTTAAATGTTCAACATTTTTACTTTTCAAATTCTCCAATCCTACTTTAATCGAAGGATTTTGATAACGCATAGCTATCTCAACCACATACTCTTGTCCTAAATAGGCCTGCAATTTTGCTCCAACATTTTGTGTATGAAACATTAATGGCGAACCCTCATCTGTCCATACTTTTTCATATGTTGCCGCACTTTTCGGTGCTCGAGATGGAACAATTATCCAATTTACCAATATGTACCTCTTTAAAAATGGAAAGTCCATTACCAACGGATCCATTAAAAACTCCCTAAGATACCGTTTCACATCCTTGACAGATGCACTGTCCGGTGTTCCCAAATTAACTAATAGAATACCTTGCTTCATCTGTTTATAATTTCAGCTTTTTAGGAAGTTTCTTTTCTATGTCCTTTTTTGTCCAGCCCTCATCCATTAATTTAAAGTATTTTCTTGTCAATGCCTTTTGCCATTCTCTATCTAAGATCAAATCCACAATTACCTCAGCATATTTTTGTCCATTACTATCATCCAATAAATTGGCAATTTTTTTTTCGTTCACATCAATTCTATACAAAATTGACATTAAAGTCTCATTGTTATTGTTAACAAGATCCTCAACTTGTGGAAATAGCTCTGCCTTTAACTCTTCATATGCTCCTTCAACATTTCCGGAAAATTTAACCTCTAGATCAAATTGGGAAAAGTCTTTGATGATCAAATTTACTGTGTCGTGTAGTAATTCTATATGTAATTGAGACAAAACAATTAGTTTATCGCAAATTTAAAGAAATGCTTATATACTGAAAGAAATTAGGTTTGTGAATTTTTCGCTCTTTCTCCATCTTGCAACCGAATTATGTACTTCATTAAAACTCCATCTATCTTTAAAAAGCTTTTCCCTTCCTTAATATGGGATATTCCCACCACTGAAAAGGAATTGTATATCACTTTTGATGATGGACCTACCCCGGAGCTGACATTTTGGATAATGGAAGAATTAAAAAAACATGATGCTCAAGCCACTTTCTTTTGTGTAGGTAATAATGTTTGCAACCACCCTGAAGTTTATGGAAGATTATTCACTTCAAATCATGCTGTTGGCAACCATACCTTTAATCATTTAAATGGTTGGAAAACCAAAAACAAGGACTACTTCCGGAATATTCAACAATGCAAGGAATTTGTTCCAAGTAAATTGTTCAGGCCTCCTTACGGAAAGTTAAAATTCTCTCAAATAAGTGCTTTAAAAGATTTTTATAAAATAATTATGTGGGATGTATTAAGTGGGGATTTTGATAAAAATGTTAGCAAAGAACAATGTTTAAAAAATTCGCTGAATCATATTAAGCCGGGGTCAATCATTGTTTTTCATGATAATGAAAGATTCACAGAAAAAATCAAATATGTACTTCCAAAATTTTTGAAGCATTTTTCGGAAAAGGGGTATTCTTTTCTGAGTTTATGATTATTCTAATCTATTAATGAACTGAAATATGTATCTGTTTTTAATCTGCTCTAATCTGCTGTTAATTCAACAGCAGATTAAAACAGATATTAACGGATAATAACAGATAGTTATCAATTTTCAAGAAACTTCAGTTCAATAAATTACCCAATCAATATTTAATTAGGTATCAGCAAACTAACAGACAAATTGAGTAATTTTGCCACTTGTAAATTCAATGACTGATTAATGGAATATAATTTTACAGATATAGAGCTAAAGTGGCAAAAGTATTGGGCCGAAAATCAGACTTATAAAGTTGATATTGATACCTCTAAACCAAAGTTCTACGTACTAGATATGTTTCCGTATCCGTCCGGAACTGGATTACATGTTGGGCATCCTTTGGGATTTATTGCTACTGATATTTATGCACGATACAAAAGAGCAAAAGGATTCAATGTACTTCACCCGATGGGTTATGATGCTTTTGGTCTTCCCGCAGAACAATATGCAATCGAAACTGGCCAACATCCTGCCCATACTACTAAACAAAATATAAAAAGATACCGTGAGCAATTAGATAAAATGGGATTTTGCTATGACTGGAGCAGAGAAGTGCAAACCTGTGATCCCAATTATTACAAA
>JAESTI010000068.1 GCA_016763665.1 Bacteroidia bacterium
GTATCGCTACTTGTGCAAACATTTATACAATTAACTTCATCGGATGGAAGCTCAACAAGCTCAATTGGCCAAAGTGGTTTACCTTCTTATGATAACCCTTCTACACTTCCAAGTAATCCACCTTTGAATAATACGGCTAATAATGAACCAGCTAGTGCTCAACCTGCAGAGCCTGACCAGCCATTGACAAGTATCACTTTTGCAGAGTATGAGCATGATTTTGGATTTCTTACAGAGGGTGATAAAGTAACTTACGTATTTGAATTTAAAAATACCGGATCTAATCCGCTAATTATAAAAAATGCAAGAGGATCTTGTGGATGTACGGTACCTGAATGGCCAAAAGAACCTATTGCACCAGGTGACTCTGGTAATATTACGGTTAATTATGATAGTAAAAATAGAAAAGGTAAACAGGATAAGTCAGTTTCTATTACAGCAAATACTGATCCTCAAATAACCCAATTAAAAATACATGCAGAAGTTGCGCAAGAGATCAACCTTGGTGACAATATTACTGGTGGTGAGGCTGCTAATTAACATAAGTTAACTACAGCATTACGTATAGGGGTTCATTTGTTTGAACTCCTATTTTTTTATTATGCGAAAAATAACCGCGAATTATATTTTTCCAATTTCCTCACCTCCCGTTAAGGAAGGAGTTGTTTTTATCAATGATAATGGTACAATTGAAGATATTACAGCGAGAGACCAACTTGAATTATCGGAATTAGAAATACATGAAGGATTCATAACTCCGGGGTTTGTTAATGCGCATTGTCATTTAGAATTATCATACCTCAAAAATAAAATTCCTGAAAAAACTGGGTTAATAGATTTCATTACAAAAATTATAGAACTCAGAGATGAGTTTGGTGAGGAAACAATTCAATTAGCCGTTGAAAAAGCAGAACAGGAAATGATCTCAAACGGTATAGTTGCAGTAGGAGATATCTCAAACACAATTAATTCCTTTTCTCAAAAATCAAAGGCTAATATACACTATCATACATTTATTGAATTATTGGGGTTTCACCCAGATGTGGCAGAAGTTGCATTCAATAATGGGTTGGATATCTATAATTCTGTACCTGAGTTTAATAAGAGCTTAACTCCTCATGGACCATATTCAGTTTCTGAACTGCTCTTTCAAAAAATAAATATTCATGCAAAAGAAAATAATTATCCAATCTCCATTCATATGCAAGAAAGTGTCGAAGAAAATAAATTATTCCAATTAAAAGAAGGAGACATAATTCAATTCTACAAAAAATTGAATATTGATTTGGGATTCTTTGATCCAACCCAGAGATCATCTCTACTTTCAGTTATACCTTATTTAGAAAAACAACTCAAAATATTACTGGTACATAACACATTTACTACACCCGATGAGATAAACTGGATTGACCAAAATTATAAAAATGTATGGTGGTGTTTTTGCCCAAAATCTAATTTATATATTGAAGATGCTTTGCCAGATTTTACTTCTTTCATGCAAAACAAACCCCAAATAACGATCGGTACTGATAGCCTTGCCTCTAATGATTCTTTATCAATTTTGGATGAATTAAAATTAATTAATCAAAATAATCTTGACATTCCATTAAATACACTTCTCACTTGGGCAACAAAAAATGGAGCTGAGTTTTTGGGTTTTGAAAATACCTTAGGAACTCTTGAAAAAGGAAAGACTCCTGGTTTAAATTTGATAAAAGATATTGATAATCAGGAAATTAAAATTACTGCGAAAAGTTCTATTGCACCATTATTATAAGCCCGTCAGAATTTCCTCAACTGTTTAGATTCAATTAAAATTTGTAACTTCCATACATAATTTCCGTTTATAAACTCACAGAAAACTCAAAATTATAATCCATGCGATTTTCTCTATTGTTTTCCTTTTTATTTATAATCCCCCAATTATTAGTTGCGGAGAAGCAAGTCATTATTCGTGGTAAGATATCCAGTTCAAACACAGAACAAATACATATAAGAAATATAAAACATTATAAGGATTACTTCAAGATCAAGAAAGTTTACTTTGCTTCATCAGAAATAGATAGTGATGGTAAATTTGAAATGAAATTTACAGTAAAAAGATCCATGCCTGTAGAGATCAATTATGGAAATAACAAAATGGAACTTTTTGTTTTTCCAGGGGCAATTCTACAAATAAATGGAAACGCCAAAAAATTTGAAGAGTCATTGACGTTTGACGGAATTGGTAAAGAATTCAACACTTTTCTGGTCAAGCATTATACAAAATTTGAAAGTCCAAAAGCAATTGCAAAGCTTGAAGAAAATATTAGGAAATTAACTACCGATGACTTTGTAAAGTTCAATGACAAAAGGAAAAAGGAGCAAACTGACATGCTCAATTCGTTTTTTAAAGGAAGTGTGCCTTCGACTTTCAAAAAATATATGCTTATAAATATTGAATATGACTGGGCAAACAACTTCCTGAAGTTTTTTAATTATGCATTACAAAGAAATATACCTGTTGATACATCTCGTTATGCATTCTTAAAAGAAATACAAATAGAAAACACAAAGGCTTTTACAAGTTCAAAGTATCTGGATTTTCTAAATTCTTATACCAATAATCTATATTATAAAGATTGTGCTGAAAAAAATAGAATTGGTTTAGAGATTGACTCTTCTAAATACTTTTATGAGCAATATAAGATCCGGTTGGTTTATTTTTCTAATGAAAAGATTAAAGAACTATTATTGGCGAAAATAATTGCAGACGCTATAGAAGCGGATAACCTTGAGAAAATATCCCATCATATAGATAGAATGTTAAGGAACTACAGAAAAGTAAGTAAAAACAAGAAATTTTTTAAAGTACTCTTAAAAAAATACAGAACTGTCAACAAGCTGGCTCCTGGAAACCCAGCACCTAATTTTACTTATAAAGATCTAAATGGAAATGAGGTATCATTAACTGACTTCAAAGGGAAAGTAATTTATATAGATGTATGGGCCAGTTGGTGCGGGACATGCAGGAAAGAAATTCCAATTTTGAAAAAACTCGAAGAAAAGTTCAATGGAAAAAATGTTGAATTTATTTATGTATCAATTGATAGAGTTGAAAAAATGTGGCGCAAAATAATTAGTGACAATAATTTACAAGGAATCAATTTATTTACAGGAGACCATTTTGATTCTCAAATCGTCAATGATTATAATATACAATCTGTTCCGCACTACATCTTAATTGATCAAAACGGTACAGTTGTGGAAAACCGTACTAAGAAACCTACTGAACGGGTCGAGCGAGATATACAACTACTTTTAAATAGAAACTAGTCAGTTTCCTTAAGTCTTTGAAGATATAATTGAATGGTATTTCCCAATCCAAGGTAAATTGCATCACAAACTATTGCGTGGCCTATTGAAACCTCTGCAATTTCAGGAATCTTTTCTTTAAAATATCTTAAGTTATCTAAATTCAGATCATGTCCCGCATTAATTCCCAGCCCTAACTCTATTCCTCTCTTTGCAGATTTTACATAATCAGCAATGGCTACTTCTTTTCCATTTTCGTAATTTGCAGCATATGGTTCTGTGTAAAGTTCAATTCTATCTACTCCAGTCTCGGCTGCTCCTTCCACAAATTTTATTTCGGGATCAACAAAAATTGAAGTTCTAATTCCACAAGCCTTAAGTTCAGAAATAACATCAATTAAAAAATCCTTTTGAGTAATGGTATCCCATCCACTATCTGAAGTCAGCACATCTGGTCCATCAGGCACCAATGTAACTTGTGTAGGTTTTACCTCCTTTATTAATTCCAAAAACTTAGGATTTGGATTTCCCTCAATATTAAACTCTGTATTAACCACAGGCAATAGATCATAAACATCTTGATACTTTATATGTCTTTCATCCGGTCTTGGGTGAACCGTAATTCCCTGAGCACCAAACTTTTGACAATCAACTGCTGCTTTTATCACATCGGGATAATTGGTACCTCTTGCATTTCGCAGGGTAGCAAACTTATTTATATTTACACTCAGTTTTGTCATCACAATTAATTTAGATTCAAAGTTATATAACTTTGGCAAAAAAAAATCGTTTTAGTACGTAGATATATAATTTGAATGTTAGCAAAAGAGCTCATAACAGATAATATTCCTCCCTTAAAAACTTCGGATACTGGTACCAGGGCGTTAGATTGGATGGACGAGTTTAGGGTTAGTCATTTACCCATTGTAAATAACAATGAATTACTTGGTGTAATCTCAGAGGTAGACATTTTAGATCTGAATGATTCAGAACAGCCACTTGGAAACCATAAACTATCTCTCCATAAATCATTTGTATACGAGAATCAGCATATTTATGAGATTATTAAATTAATTGATGATCAAAAATTAACCATTGTGCCGATATTGGATGCTAATGATCATTATATTGGTATGGTGTCCCTACATGAAATTGTAAAAACATTCGCCAAAATGGCTGCTTTAGACAGTCCGGGAGGAATCATTATTTTAGAATTAGGTGTTAGAGATTATTCTCTTTCAGAAATTGCCAGAATTGTTGAATCAAATGATGCAAAAATTCTTAGTTCCTATGTAACTTCTCATGTGGAATCTACCAAGGTTGAAGTTACACTCAAGATTAATAAAACTGATCTAACCCGAATTATAGCTACTTTTGACCGCTTTAGTTATAATATTAAGGCCTCTTACCATCAAGATGAGTTTTTTGAAGATCTTCGTGAAAGATATGATTCATTTATTCACTATCTCAACATTTAGATTTCCAGTATAAGCCCGAAAGTTTTGGTGAAAATAATCTGCTTTACAAGCCTGTTTTTATTATACTTTCATACATTCTTTTCCTTTGCTGAGAATTCCAAAACTAAAGCAAATAAAAGTGATGAAAAGAAGTATGTTGTTGTAACTAATGTCTCAATAGAAGGAAATAAGATAACTAAAGATCACATTATATTCCGCGAACTTTTATTCAACAAAGGGGATACTATTTTGGTTGAAGAATTAAATGATAAGATCAACTCAAGTGAGGATAATCTAAAAAACACCTCATCATTCAATGAAGTAAAAGTATCAGCAAAAAATTTAGGCTCTGATAAAATTACTATACGTATAAAACTTGAAGAACGGTGGTATACATGGCCAATTCCTATATTTAACTTAGCCGATAGAAATTTTAATGAATGGTGGGTAAATCAAAATAGGGATCTTTCAAGAGTAGATTATGGTTTGTTTTTTCTTCGATATAATTTTAGAGGCAGAGATGAAAAACTCAAAGCTCATATTCAACTTGGTTATACAGAGCGATTTGCTATGACCTATGAAATACCGTACATAAATAAAAAGCAAACTGCTGGTATGGCATTCTTCTATTCGTTTTCAAGAGGAAGAGAGTTACCATATAGAACTTTTAATAATAAATTAGAATATTTTAAAGAACCTGATAATTATATCCTAAGGGAATTTTACAGTGGATTAAAGTACTTGTATAGAAAGGAGATCCACAATAAACATAGAGTGGAGTTGATATATCACAATAATTCCATAAGCAACTCTGTTGCGACACTTAATCCTGATTATTTCTTAAACGGTTCAGTGGATCAAAAATATGTACCCATAAATTATGAGTATATACGAGATTATAGGCAATTAAAGTCTTATCCCTTAAAGGGTAATTATTTTGAATTTGAATTTGAAAAAACTGGTCTGGGGTTATTCAACGATGTTGATCTTTGGAGCTTTTTTGCTAACTATCGACATTACATCCAGATACTTAATAGATTGTATGGCGCAGCTGGTATATGGACAAAATA
>JAESTI010000069.1 GCA_016763665.1 Bacteroidia bacterium
ACATAAAGACCAACCCCAACACAATCCCCGAATATTGTAATTTATTCCTTCTTGCTATCTTTTCATTCTGAATTCTTAATTCTTCATTCTTAATTTGCTCCTCCAGGAGTATAGCCATCTCAAACTCATGCTTCTGCTCTAAGCGACCTATATCTTTGGATTTTTCTTCGTTGAAGAGGGAATCTTTGGCGGTACTGTATTTTTTATAATGTCCGTAAGCCTTGCGCCACAAACCTGTCAGGTTTTTAAACCCTGACAGGTTTGGGTTTCTCCCTCGCATAAGAAGTTGAGCGGTAGTGTCGTAAAGGTCACTCATAGATAGTTCAAGCTGCATGGTCGAATACAATGCACCTACGCTTTCACATAAAATCAGCGCGCTGTCTAAATACACTTCGGCTTCTACAAAACGGCCGGTTTGGGTGTAAAGGGAGCCGATATTACCGAGCGTAATTGCAATCATATTTTTTGCTCCTAATTCTTCTCTCATCTTCAAGGCCTTGAAATAGTATTCTAATGCTTTAGGATAATCGCTTTGATTTCGATAGACAATTCCGATGTTGCCAAGGGTAACTGCAATGCCTTTTTTATTACCAGCTTTTTCTTTTATTTTCAGTGATTTGAAATAGAATTCCAACGCTTTGGAATAGTCTCCTTGATTATCATAGACTATTCCGATGTTGCCGAGTGTAATTGCGATCAGATTTTTTGCTCCTAATTCTTCTCTGATCTTCAAAGCCTTGAAATAGTATTCCAATGCTTTAGGATAGTCGCCTTGTGAATTATAGACATTTCCGATATTGCCAAGGTTTATCGTAACTCCTCCCTTATCTCCCAACTCTTTACCCATCTTCAATACCTTGAAATAGTATTCCAATGCTTTGGGGTAATCACCTTGATTCCAATAGACAAGTCCAATGTTGCCAAGGGTGGCAGCGATACCTTTTTGATTATTTAGTTCTTCATTTATTTTTAGTGCAATGGAATAGTGCTGTAATGCTTGCGGATAGTTTCCTTTGATATCATTAAAGACACCAAGATTTCGCAAAGTATTTGCAATACCTTTTTGCCATTTTACTTGCTCTGCTAATTTTAGTGCCTTAGTGTTCAGGAGGATGGCAGTGTCAGGGGTTTGGTACATGATTTGCCAACCGAGTTTATTGAGAATTTTGATTCTCGTAGTATCCGAAAGTTCTTTTTTAAGTTCTGCTTTTAAGGAGTCCTGTTTACTGTCAAACCCACTGTTCAACCCCAGTGTAACTACAAGGCCTATGAATAAAAGCAAAGCTTTTCCACTTCCCCCATTGTTATCTGTATTTGGCAATCTACTGTCTCCTCCGAAGGAGTCCGGAGTCCTTTGGACCGACTTAGGACTTCCTTCTTTCTTCACCTTCAAAACCCGCTTCTTTACCTTTCCCTCAAAAAAACTATGTAACGGAAATATGGTAGCTGCTAATAGGGCGTTGGCAAGCAGCTTCCACAACGGCTCGCCACCGCTCCAGCTTTCGATAGTTGGATCCAGCAAAACCAGCAGAAACTCGAAAAAGATCATAAAAGCTATGAACACGATTGCTTCTACCACCCGTACACTGAGATTGAACTTCCCAAGCATCCCCACCAATAAACCAATAACCAATAAACCAATAACTATCAAAGAATACTGCAAACTATTCCGCCTTGAAACCTGTTCATTCTGAATTCTTAATTCTTCGTTCTTAATTTGTTCTTCCTGGAGCATAACCATCTCAAACTCATGCTTTTGTTCCAACCTGCCGATGTCTTTGGATTTTTCTTCGTTGAAGAGGGAATCTTTGGCAGTGGTGTATTTTTTGTAGTGCACGTAAGCCCCATGCCACAAATCTGACAGGTTTTTAAACCCTGGTAGATTTACCCCGCGCGCCGTGAGTTGGGCCGTGGTATCGTAGAGGCCACTTATAGATTTCTCAATCTGCATGATGTAATTCAATGCACCAATGTTCTCACACATAGTCAGTGCGCTATCTAAGTACACTTCTGCTTCTGCAAAGCGGCCGATTTGGGTGTAGAGGAAGCTGATGTTGCAGAGGTGTCTTCCAATGCCGTTTTTATTTCCCAATTCTTCATCCATATTCAATGCCTTGAAATAGTACTCCAATGCTTTAGGATAGTCCCCTTGAGAATCATAGACATGTCCGATGTTGCCAAGGTGCCTTGCAATACCTTTTTTATTTCCCAATTCTTCATCTATCTTCAATGCCTTGGAATAATAGTCCAATGCTTTGGAATAATCCTTTTGATTCAAATAGATAATTCCGATGTTTCCAAGGTGCCTTGCAATGCCATTTTTATTTCCCAACTCTCCATCTATCTTCAATGCCTTGAAATAGTAGTGCAAGGCTTGAGGATAATCGCCTTGAGAAAAATAGACAAGTCCGATGTTGCCGAGGTTGATAGCCATATAGCTTTTATTCCCAAGTTCTTCATCCAATTTCATTCTTTTGAAATAGTATTCCAATGCTTTGGGATAGTGTCCTTGATGCCAATAGACAATTCCGATGTTGCCGAGGTCAGATGCAATTCCTGCTTTATCTCCTAAGTCTTCATCCATCTTTAATGCCTTGAAATAGTATTCCAATGCTTTGGGATAATCGCTTTGATTCCAATAGACAAGTCCGATGTTCCCGAGTGAGATAGCCATACCATTTTGATCTTTTTTTGCTTCTCTTATTTCCAGGGCTTTGAAGTGATGGGAAAGCGAGAGGGGGTAGTCACCTTTTAGGTAGTAATATGCACCGAGGTTGCTGTGAGTGTTGGCGGTGAATTCTGACCTCACACCCGACTCCTCTCCATCAGTAAAGGGGAGTGCTTCTATTAATTTTAGTGCTTGTTTGCCAAGGAATATGGAAGTGTCTGGGTTTTGGTATTTTAGTTCCCAGCCTAAATCATTGAGGAGGCTGATTCGGGTAGTATCTGCAAGGGTTACCCCCCCTTTAATCCCCCCAAAGGGGGACAAGGCTTTGAGTTTGGTTCTTAGGCTATCAATCTTAGTGGGAGTTCGACTTGGAGTCGGGCCCCCACTTATTGAGTTGTTTTTCGGAGCAGATTGAATTGTATCAGTAGCATGCGTAGTTTGTATTGAAAGACAGAGAGATAGAAGAAACCAAGTAAGTTTCATAATGCTAATATATGAATAGCTAATAGCCTATTAGAGCGAATACACGAATACCCTAAAACAATAGAACAATTAGACGAGTCGTGTCACATCTGTTACCAAAATCCTTAAGATGTGGCACGACTATCACTGTTCAGAATGAATCAACGAATCACTTCTTCTCCTTGATCAGAAAAGTATAAACCGGGAAATGGTCGCTGTAGCCGCCTTTGAAAGAAGAACCCACAAAGGTTCTGTAGGGATAGCCCTGGTATTTACCTGATTGTTGCTTCAAAAAATCTTTGTTGAAAACTTTTACTCCATAATACCTGAAACTGCTGTAATCCTTTTCAACCAAAGACGAAGTCATAAGTATTTGGTCGAATAAATTCCAGACATCCCTCCATGCTAAAGTGCCAATTCCTTTTTTGAACAGAGGCTCCATAGGGTTAAACATAATTTTGCCTGAAACATTTTCAGCTTTTGCTTCAGTGAGCAGATGTTTTTTAACGCTTTCATCAACAGGGTCATCATTCAGATCTCCCATGTAGAAAATTTTGGCTTTCGGATCAGCATTTAAAATTGAATCAATTACAGATCGTCCTAGATCTGCAGCAGCAACACGTTTAAAATTACTGCCTTTCTGCCCTCCCCTTCTTGATGGCCAGTGCGATACCATAACATGGATCGGTTCACCATGCAACAACCCTGAAACCAATAGCTGGTCACGTGTATAAAAGTCATCCAATCCATCAATTTTTAAAGTGTAAGATTTGCTCGAAGTAACTTTAAAATATTTGGGTTGATAGATCAATCCAACATCAATACCTCTTTTATCAGGAGAATCGTAATGGACTATTTGATAGTTCTGCTCCTTTAGTTTCCCTGTTTTAATTAGATCTTCCAAAACCGATCTATTCTCTATTTCACAAACACCAAGTATTGCTGGTCCATCCGGATTAATTTCTGTTCCCAGTTGAGAAATAACACTGGCCATATTAACCAGCTTCTTGTTGTATTTCTCAGTGTTCCAATTTTTTTCACCTGCAGGGGTAAATTCCGTATCACGCACATCTTCAGTGTCAAGCGTATCAAACAAGTTTTCAAGATTGTAAAAGGCCAGGGTAACTATATTGTATTGTTTGTCTTTGTCCAGCCCCTGACAATAAGTACCGGAACAGTATATAAAAAATATCAATCCAGTTAATATGAGTTGCATTAAGTGCTTTTTCATAGTTGCATTAAAGCAAAAACTCAACCAAACCTTACGTAAGGTTCTGTTTTTGAAATTCAGTTTATTTGTGTTTAGCATTATATATACTAACTTTGGTATTCTGTGAAAACATTATTCTAGTAGTAGAAGAGTACCGCGAAGTATCACTGTCTAAATTAAAATATTTTCACATACCATCA
>JAESTI010000070.1 GCA_016763665.1 Bacteroidia bacterium
GAGGTTTACTCTATGTGCGAACATCATATGCTTCCTTTTTTTGGAAAAGCACACATTGCATATATTCCGAATGGAAAAATTGTAGGATTAAGTAAAATTCCAAGAGTGGTAGATGCTTTTGCAAGAAGATTACAGATTCAGGAAAGGCTTACAGATCAGATCAAAGAGTGCATACAAAATACTTTAGATCCACTTGGTGTAGCAGTTGTTATAGAGGCTAAACACCTATGCATGCTGATGAGAGGAATTCAAAAACAAAATTCGGTAGCAACAACATCTTCCTTTACCGGCGAATTCGAAAACTTAACAACAAGAAACGAGTTCATCCGATTAATTTCGACCAGTCTTATGTAAAATGCTATTATTATTGACGTATAAAAAGTAAATAATTAATCTACTTAACCAATCAATAGAAATGAACAAGTCTTTTCAAACACAATCAATTGCCAGTGATGGATTCCAAACCCAAACAATGACTAAAACATTTGTTTCAAATGTATTTTCATGGATGGGTATCGGGCTGGGAATCACCGCATTAGTGTCCTATTTATTTGGTACTACGCCAGAATACTTAGGTATGCTTTATAATCCAGTAAGTGGAATGACAACTTTAGGATGGATAGTTACTTTTGCTCCGATCGGGTTTGTTTTAGCAATGGGACTTGGCTTTCAAAAATTGCCATCAACTGCCTTATTGACATTATTCTTAGTGTATTCATTTGTGATGGGAATGAGTTTGAGCTTTATTTTTGTAATTTATTCCATGGGATCACTGGCATCAACCTTTGCAGTAACTTCAGCCATGTTTGGATTTATGGCATTTCTGGGATATACCACAAACACTGACCTTACTAAATTCGGTTCTCTTATGATGATGGGCTTATTTGGAATTATCATTGCAAGTGTTGTGAATTTCTTTTTGCAAAGCAGTGGAATGGATTACATCATCAGCTTTTTAGGCGTTTTGATATTTACAGGACTAACAGCCTATGATGTTCAAAAGATCAAAAGAATAGGAAGTGGAGTTGAATATGGAAGTGAAGCCGCGAATAAATTAGCGATAATGGGGGCATTATCCCTTTATCTTGATTTTATTAACTTATTCTTGTTCTTGCTTAGATTTTTAGGCGGAAGACGAAGTTAATTCGTGTATTGGTTGATTCGTGTATTCGTATAATAATTTGATATCATTTGTATGAATTATTAAATTTAGAATTCAGGATGCAGAATTAAGAATTAAAAAAAAGAACCAACCGTTTTATTGCAACAAGTTTAGATCAACTAATTATTACATTTTTAAATTATCAATTTTTTTCTTGACAGGTGTCCATCAAATACTTTGAAAAAGATAACAATCCTGATTCATCAAACCTCTTTCCTGTGAGTTGAATTCCAAATGGTAAACCGTTGGAATGATTTCCTAATGGCAACGAAATAGCTGGATTCCCAGCCAATGGTGCTTGTACTGTAAAAATATCTTCCAGATACATTTCAATTGGGTCCTGAGTTTTACTTCCAATGTCAAATGCTGTCGTGGGAGTAGTCGGAGTTAAGATAAAATCGTAATTGGTTAGAATTTCATCCGTCTTATCCTTGATCAATCTACGAACTTTTTGAGCCTTAGTATAATAAGCATCAAAATAACCTTCGCTCAAAACAAATGTTCCAAGCATAATCCTTCTCTTCACTTCTTTTCCAAAACCTTCTGTGCGTGATTTTATGTAAGTCCCATCCAAATTTTCAGCACTTTCTGTACGGTAACCATAATGCACCCCATCATACCTTGCTAAATTAGAAGAAGCCTCTGCAGTAGTGAGTACTTGATATGCAGGAATCATATGATCCAAATAAGGAAATTCTATTTCATCAACTTGATGTCCTTTATTCTTAAGAGTATCAATAATATCAATAGTTCTTGCTTTAACTTCATTATCAATTCCTTCATGTTCTAAGCATTCTTTGATATAGCCAATCTTAAAGTGTTCTTTCTCTAAATTAAGGTTAGAATAATCAGAGATACTCACTGATGAAGATGTACCATCTAACTCATCTTTTCCCGCAATGACTTCCATAATGATGGCCGCATCTTCCACATTGTTAGTTAAGGGACCAATTTGGTCAAATGAAGAGCCATAAGCTATCAATCCATATCTTGAAACTCTTCCGTAAGTGGGTTTCAAACCGACAACACCACAAAAAGAAGCCGGCTGTCTTATCGAACCTCCAGTATCAGAACCCAAAGCAGCTAAACATAAATTGGCCTGAACCGCTACGGTAGATCCTCCGGAAGATCCTCCCGAAACTTTTGTGTTATCAGCATAATTCAGGACATTGCCATAGGCAGAATTTTCATTAGATGAGCCCATCGCAAATTCATCACAATTCATCCTGCCAATGATAATCACATCCTCTGCTAATAATCGGTTAATAATAGTAGCGGAATAAATTGACTCAAACCCCTGAAGTATTTTAGAGGAAGCTGTTGTAAAATGGCCTTTATAGCAGATATTATCTTTGATACCGATTACCATTCCTGCTAATTTACCTGCAGCCCCTTTTTCAATTTTCCCATCTATCTCCTGGGCTCTCGCTAGTGCCTCATCTGTACAAACTTCTAAAAATGCATTGAGATGAGTCTGTTCTTTGATATTATTCAAATATTCGGTTACAAGATCCACACAAGTCAATGACTTAGAACTTATAGCAGTTCTTATCTCTTTAAATGAACTATACAAATTCATTGCTTAAATAAACAAAATGGAAAAGTTAATGGATCAGGAAAGTTAATATCTAATTATCATTCTTGTCGGAGTCAGAATTCGCACTTTGCTCTAGATCGCGTTGTACACCTTTAGAAGCATCTTTGAATTCTCTTATACCTTTACCTAAACCTTTAGCAAGTTCC
This sequence comes from Bacteroidia bacterium, assembly GCA_016763665.1. Next base: position 2,906 of record JAESTI010000070.1, read on the forward strand.
GGTATTCTTTTGGCACCAAATAATAATAGGATCACCAATAATATGATTAGAATTTCGGTTCCTCCAAGGCTGAAAAACAATAATATAACAAGTGAATTCATGATAGTTGGTCATTTATTTGAACTACAAACTTAAGAATTTTTGATAAATATGTAGTTCAATGAACATTTTATATATAGTTTTATGAAATAGTATCTTTAAAAACTTACTTTTTTCAAAGTTTTTTTAAATTTACCGTATAATACTTACATTGAAAGCAATTTATTAAATTTACCCTATAATTCTTGCAATTGAAAACAATTTATTAAATTTACCCTATAATTCTCAAATTAGAAACAATTTATTAACCATAAAACTGAAATAATATGATTCCCCAAGTTGATCAACTTACCGAAGAAGAACAAGAATTAGTCTATAAAGGACCACTATTGGTGACTATTCTAATTGCTGGTGCTGATGATGACATAGATAAAAATGAAAAAGAGAAAGCCGTTTTAGCAGCTACTTTTAATTATCAAACCTTTGTTTACGAACCAAAAATTGAAAAATTTTACAAGGAAGTAACAAAGAATTTCATGGGTAAGCTTAACAAATTGATTCAGTCTCTTCCTCCAAAAGCAGCAGAAAGAAATCCTGTGATTGCTTCTGAACTCGAAAAGCTAAATGATATTTGGCCCAAAATGGACACCGAATTCTCAATGTTATATTACGAAAGTTTAAAAAGCATTGCTGACCAAGTTGCGAAAGCTTCAGGCGGGCTACTTGGTTTAGCTAGTGTTAGCAAAGAAGAAAAAGAGTGGGTTGGGTTGAATATGTTAAAAGACCCAGTTTAGTTGTTAAATTAAGAAATAGGAAACAAACTAGAAAATTAACTATTTAAGTCTATTATGACAAAAGAAACGCAAAGCAAAACGAAGAATAAACTGTATTTTGGTTTCATGTTTTTACAGTTCACATTGATATGTGTGGTATTTACATCTGCTTACGCAGTATTTCAAAGTCAGTTTTTAGACCCTTTAACTTTAGATCGAGTGGGACATGCTCCATTTGTTGGAGTTTTTGCAATCATCCCAATAGGGTTTTTACTTCTAAAAGCAGTTGGTAAAATATCTACAGACTTAAAGGGAGATAAACTGGTATTTACAAATTCATTTATAGTACCAGTCAAAACCTTTTCCGTTAAATTAGAAGACATAGCTGCCGCAAGTGTTGTAAACATAAAAGCAATTGAAACGCCGGTTATTTTTGAGAAAAAAGCAGGTACTTCTGCCAAAGTTTTTTATGTTCATGGAACTAAATCCATAAAACTAAAACCTAAAAAAGAAAGTAATACTCTCAAGAACAGTTTAGTTTTTGGAACGCAAAACGTAGATGATTGGCTTAATTCTTTCAAGGAAAATAACATTGAAATAACAGAGGAATAATTTAAATTTTATTTCCCGGAATATTCTAAGAATCTACTTACCCCTACACAACTTCTTATATTTTTGGCCGTATTAAGGTATTGTAAAACACATGCCTAAGTTTTGAATAAGTTCTATATAGTACTCCCACTAATATTAATTGGTTCTCTAGCAATTGGGCAAACTTTCCAAATATATAATGGTGATACGATCAACTTAACCGATACAAGCAGCTTTAAACAAGGTTTATGGCTAAAATTCACAAAGGCTGAAAAGATCATAGAAGAATCGTATTTTTTAAATAATCAACTTAACGGCACTCGTAAAAAATACTTTTCAAGCGGATTATTAAAAACACAAGAAGAATATCTGGAGGGAATAAAGGAAGGAGTGTTTGAATATTACTATCCTAACGGAGCCATTAAAGAAAAAGGCATCTACAGAAATGGCCAATTATTTGGATGGCATAAGAAATATTACTCAGAAAATGATAAAATATCTGAAGAAGGAAAAGTTGAAAATGATATAAAAGTTGGTGAATGGAAGTATTATAATAAAAATGCAAGATTAACTGCAATAGGAAAATTCAATAATGGTGAGAAAGA
>JAESTI010000071.1 GCA_016763665.1 Bacteroidia bacterium
CACATACTTTACAATTCACCTGCAGCACTGATTTTTTAATTGCGTGCTGTGTTATCAAATCATTTTCAACAATAAAAATTTTTTTACCAGATGTATTAATATCAGCCATCATACTAAAGAAAATATTTTTTGAATATAATTAATTAGGTTTTAACTTCCAAGATATCAATTTAAGCTTAAAATAGCTACTCCACTGAAATGACAAATTTTCATAATTTTATAACATGAAACGTCCATGATTAAATGATTATTAAATCACACAGGATAATGATTATTTTTTAAATGAGAGTTCCACCTGCCTGTCCGGCAGGCAGGTCTGCCAATTAAAGATCAAGATATAAACAGATGAAATATGTTATAGTTACTTTACTCTATTTTGTTATTTCATTACAAGTATTGGGAAATAACAATACCTCATCTTCATGGAAAGATGTCCTGGCTAACAAAAAGGGATCTGTCAATGTATATTATTTTGAAGTTGAACCTTTTTCTATAAAAAAGGAGGATGGCGGGTTAGAAGGAATCGAGATCGAATTAATGAACAAGTTCTTTGGTTTTGTGCGATCCCATTACCAGGTAGAACTTAAGGCGAATTTTATTGAGATCTCGGCTTTTTTAGAGCTGTATAATACAATTCGGCATGGCGAAAAGGGAATGTTTGGAATTGCCTCATTATCTATGACTCCACAACGATTTGAAGAAGTGCAGTTTTCGCCTCCTTATATTCTTGATATTGAGGTTTTGATTTGTAGTAAAAACATTCCTATTGTTAGCAGTTTAGATGAGTTTAAGGAAGTTTTCAAAGATTTAAAAGCACTTAATGTTCCCAATACTACTTTTGAAAAAAACATAGAAAAAGTAAAAAAGCATTTGCCTGATCTAATAGTTGAAAACGTTCAGAATTCTAATGAGATAAGAAAGAGAATTTCTGAAAATGAAAACCTATTTAGTTTTTGTGAACTCCCGACTTATTTATTAGTACTTAAGAAAGGATTGAAAATTAAAAGACAGAACTTGTTTTTAGAGGAGAGATTGGGTTACGGATTTATTTATCCAAAATTAAGTGGTTGGAAAGAACCTGTAGAAGCATTCTTTAACGATTCGGAGTTTAGGCCCTTTATGTTAAAGAACATTCAAAAATATTTAGGTGATGATGTAAAAGATTTGATGTGGAATATTGCTGCCAAAGATACTCTTGCAGTCAGTAAAGAAATAATGCTACTCAACAAAGAAAAGGAGATACAAAACTTGCTTCTCACTAAGAATGAATTAGAAATTCAAAGACAAAAACTATTCAATGGTGCAATAGCGCTTGGACTGGCGTTGGTCTTGATAATCACAATAACTGTTTATTACGCTTATAGGCAAAAACGGAAAATGAATAAAACATTAATGGAAAAGAACAATCAAATAGAAGAGAAGAACGCAGAAATTGAACTTGCTTATGAAGAGATCTCACAAAAGAATAAAGATATAACTGACAGTATTAACTATGCTAAAAGAATACAGGAAGCCATCATTATCCCTAAAGAGCTAATTCAAAAAGGCCTTCCAGATTCATTTATTTACTTTAAACCCAAGGATATAGTTAGTGGTGATTTTTATTACTATGCAAAATTTGAAAATGAAGTTATCATAACTGCCGTAGATTGTACCGGGCATGGAGTGCCTGGCGCTTTTATGAGTATGGTCGGAAATGAGATTTTGAGTCAAATAATAAAAGATAAGCATATACTAAAACCATCTGACATTCTTACGGAATTACATAAAGGTATTCGGTCTGCATTAAGGCAATCTGAAGGAGAACATGAAACCAATGATGGTATGGACATCGCACTTTGTAAGTTAAATGTTTCAACCAGGGAACTGGAATATGCAGGCGCATTTAACCCACTCTATATCTGCAGAAAAGTTAATGGTGGAAATTATGAGATGGAAGTAATTAAAGCGGATAAAATGTCTATTGGAGGAGTAGTTATGGGTGGGGAAAGAATATTCACAAATCATAAAACACAATTGAATAATGGAGATACATTTTACGTTTTTTCGGATGGCTATTTAGATCAGTTTGGTGGACCTAGGAATAAGAGGTTCATGTCTAAAAAGTTCAGAAATACATTAGTTGAATTACAGGAATTTAACATGGCTACCCAAGAAGAAAAACTAGATAGTATTCTTAAAGATTGGCAAGGGGATGCCCGTCAGATTGACGATATATTAGTAATAGGTGTTAGAGTATGACAGATATCCTGACTTTTTCTCCACTCTCTTCTTCCCAAACTTCCTCCTGAAAGACGCATTAGCAACAAATCCCCTTTGTTGTGTATGAGGAAGTGCCTTGAGTTTTTCGATGATATTGTCCTTAGGTTTCATCAATTGTTTAGAGACTTTTTCAAAAGTTAAAGAAAGCTGTCATTCTGAACGATAGTGAAGAATCTGCTACTTGATCATCAGTATGTTGAGAGATCCTTCATTCCCTGCCTGCTGGCCGGCAGGTTCAGGATAACAGAAAATGGACTTTTGAGACAGCCTCTAAAGGGATGCAATTTGCATGTAAGGAATTAGAAAAAGAGCAATTTTTTTTCAAACATCTTCTGCTCAATTAAAAGGCATTTCCACCATCCTATTTTTTTTCATAGCAAATTGCTAAAATAAAGCCTAAAAAATATAAAAATTAGCTGAAACCCTTTTGCAACAAAGATTTCAGCTATTCGTATACTATATTAGCTAATGGTGAGTAATATGCTAAAATTGACTAAAAATTAATTTTTATATCAGATAATTATTTTGAGTTATTACATTTATTTTGGTATAAAAGCATAAAATACTATTAATAACTATAAATAATTTTGATATCCATTTATTATGACAACTATTATTTTGATCCTGTTTATTGTAGCTGTAACGGTACAGAATACCAGTAAAATTCGGATCTGTATACGCAAAAAGAAGATATTATACAAGAAAATGAGGGCAATATGGATGTAATAATGAGTGGAAAAATTAATGAATTTATTACGGAACCAACTGTTTTGTTATAAATATATACAAGCACATATGAAAAAATACATCAATACTTTGGTTCTATGTTTTTTGGGATTTAAAACCTCCATAGAGCAGACCTTCGTAGATTTTTACGATACGTTCATTAAAAATATCATGACCATGAATTGGCCTTTCATACATTTCAAAAGAATTGTACCCATAATGTGGTATATAAATTTACAACATAAGTGGTATATAAATTTACAACATAAACGGTATTGTATTATCCGCTGGTTTACGCGAATATTACTTTTAAGTGAAAAGGCGGAATCTGCGGTTAAGAACTACAGTGAGGTTGCTCCCATATCTCTTAAAAACTTTACCAATAGAATGGAAGGGGATCAGAAACTGGCCGTTACTGAACAAAAAAGATCAAGTGATATTAAACAAGAAAATGGGAATGATCCGAATGTAATCTTAAAGAAACAAATTAATGAATTTATTACCAGATCACTGTTTGATTTTAAATGTACATACATGAAAAAATACGGCATTACTTTAATTTTAAGCTTTTTGGCGTTTAGTCCTGCTATTGGTCAAACCAATGAGAATAGGGAAACTGTTGTTAATGAGTACAGTGAGATTGATCCCATAGCCCTTGAAAACTTTTCCGAAAAAGTTGATGAAGATCAGAATCTGACCGTTGCCGAACAAAAAAGAAGAAACGGCATTAACCATATTGAGAAAGAACAGATTAAAAAGATCAGCAATAACTCTGTGAATATCTCCATAGATCAAAATAGTGTTGGTAAGAAGAACAATCAAAGTACAGGTTCTGAAGAGGATCAGCATTTATTATCTGTAGAATATGAACATACAGAAATTGACATTGACAGGGGAAAAATTGAGTCATCTGAGAATAAGTCAGCGAAAAAAAGCATTGTGATCAAGGATGAAAAATAGACAATTGATGTCATCAAATAGTATATGAAATGTATAATAAACATATCGCAATTTACCGCTAAAGCGACAAGCCTTTTATGCCTTGCTTCTTTTTCCCTGGCGTTTTGGAGTTTTAATGCCCACGCAACAGATATTAATATATTGGTTAGTACGCTTGACGGACTTCATACTGCAGAAAACACAGCAAGTGAGCTTAACACTAATACCGGTGGTTCACCAACATTTGCTAATTCTTCTGACGGATGGTTATTTGTGGACAAGGGTGATGAACTCCGCATTTCTGCCTTTGATATCGGTTCCAGAAATGAACCGATCACTGCAGTTCTATTAAAGGTGAAATACTCTGTTGAAGCAGGTTATACCGGTACTAATTGGGTGCAATATAGCAATGGGACGTTGACCAATACAGATTCCGAACCAACAAATGGAGAAAGCGACATTGAAGACGTTACTTTCGATCTAAAAGCGGCAGGTGTTGACACATGGTCTGAAATTGCAGCACTCGATATTCATTTTGATAACAATGATGCGGGTGGAGCCGATGGTGTAAGTTTTGATTATATTTATATAACGGTAACTTATACTCCTCTTCCGGATGCACCTACCTTACTTAGTACAGGAGGCACTGATCAACTGGCGTTTAATAATTCGCACATTAATGATAATACGCCAATGTTCAGAGCAAAAGCTACTCATAGCAGCACTTATAACAGGATGTACATTGAAGTAAATACCGCTGCTGATTTTACCGGTACTGCATATACACAAACATTTTCAGGAACATATACATCCGCTACAGAGTATAATTTTGATTGCACTGCATTATCTACTGCACTGCCAACTACAGACGGTGTGACTTATTATGTTCGAGCTAAAGCTTCTGATGATGGTGGTTCTAATTATGGAAGTTGGTCTTCCGGAACTTATAGTTTTACTTATAAGAGTGCTGCTACCGCTGTTGCATGGTTCCAGACAACAGAAGAGCAATTTGATGATGGTACACTTACCAATGTAGATGCTGTAACCAGTGATCAGGTACAATTGGAATACATATTAGATGATTTTACCGATGGAGATTATACAGCATCACCTGTCTGGACTGTTAAAGCTGGTTCGCATGCAGTTACTTCTAATGTATTAGAAGATTTGAATGTCTCTGCCAGCAATATAATAAGTACGCCACTTACCCAAACATCAGGTTATTGGGAATTCAAATATCAATTCAGTACAACTACCCATACTGGTTCTATGTTCCTCCAATCTTTCTTTTACCTTAATGAATCCAATTTTACTTCTACATCAGATGGATATATGGTAATAGTAAGGGATGATGCCAGCAGTGAAAAGCTTGTTCTTCAAAGAGTGGATAATGGAGCTTTGACTGATATTATAACAGCTTCAGGAATAACATATGATGCCAATCAACACACAATTCTTCTTACTGTAGATGGATCAGGTAACTGGGAGCTATTTTGGGATGGTACAAGCAAGGGTACTGTAATTGATGCTACGTATTCAAGTCCCACTCACTGGGTTTCGAGACATTATGAAAGTTTAGGTACTGCCACAATCGGAATAGACGATCTAAAATACGGTGCAGCATCTGGAACTGACCTGTCATCAGGATTCAAATACTCTTCTGTTAAGAGTGCATCTGCATGGGATAAGATCACTTGGAATGATACTGAAACAAAAGGTGATATTAAATACAGTGTCTATTATGAAAGTTCAGGGGCAACAATTATTCCTGATGCAGCTTTAACAGGAAACGCAGCAGGGTTTGATGATGGTTCCGGTGGAATTGATATCTCTGGACTAAGTACCAGTACCTATGCCGAATTGTATCTCAAAGCTACCATGACACCCACCGATGGCGGCCCTTCATTACAGGACTGGACTATTACTCCAAAAGTTCAGATCGGTGATGCCGATTCAAAAGCGGAAGCTCCGGCTTCTCAAACTGCTGCTACAACTGTTTCTTCCTTAAAGGATACTGATGCAGAAGCTCAGGAAGTTTTCAAATTTAAGATCACTGATCTAAGTACTGCTGATACATATGTTACCAAGGTCACACAAATCAAGATTAAAACAGGTGCAAGTAATAACGCAGATTGGACTACTAACATACAAGGAGCTAAGCTTTATGATGTTGATGGTGCAGCTTTCGTAACAATTACATCCGCAACAATTACCGACAACGATATTGTCATTGCTATTCCCTCAGGTAACCTTGATATTGCTGATGGAGGAAGTACAAACCTGGCGCTCTATGTTTATCTGAACACAAGTAGTATAGTAGATGGCGCTATAATGGATTTCAGAATTGATTATGATGATCATGGCTTTACTGCTGATGGGGGAGCAGGATCAGATTTTACCGCTACATTTGGATCAGCAGATATTGAAGGTAATAATATGACCATTGCTGTGGTAGCTACAAAAATGATCTATACAACAGATAAGCCTAAAGCAAATACAAGTACAGATACCGATTTTGATGTAACCGTAACAGCTGTTGATGCCAATAACAACGTTGATACAGATAGAGCTTGTTCGATCACCCTATCGAGAGGTACTGGCACAGGAACTTTATCTTCTGTTACAGGCTTAACACAGAATTTATCTAGCGGTACCTATTCATGGACTGATGTACGACATAATACCATAGAAGACATCACGATTATAGCAACGGATAATGATTGCAGTTTATCATCATCAACTGTTACATCAATTACTATAGATGTAGGCGGGATGTACTATAGTTCAAGTACCGTCACACAGGACTATTCTTCCTATAATTACGGTGGTTTAGTTGGGAAAGGTGAGACAAATCAGGAATTACTTGAAATACGAGTGGTAGTGATTAATAGTGATAATGATATATCTATAAGTTCATTTACATTTGATGTGGAACTTTCTACTGCTGAAGATACTGATATTGATGTTGTAAAAATATGGGCAACCGGCACAAGCAGCACTTTTGCAACAACTACTCAGCTTGGTGCGGACATAACTCCTAATTTTGGTGACCCAATGACCATTAATAGTGGCGCTAATATGCCTTATACCTTTACCGTTGCAGGAACTTATTATTTCTGGGTAACAGTGGATATAGATGGAACCAACGCAACCTTTGATAACGTGGTTGACGGGAAATGCACCTCTATTATCGTTGATGGCGCAGCTAAAACTCCGACAACTACTTCACCATCAGGAAGCCGTACAATATCAAAAGCCTGGCAGGGTGGAACAAGTACCGACTGGGGATTGGCAGCCAACTGGGTAGGTGGTGTTCCCACATCATCTGACAATATATTCATTCCGAATGAAACTAATGACCCTTTAATGACAGCTACTTCAGCTTGTAAATCAATGACTATTGAGTCAGGAGCAGTATTAACAGTTACCTTAAGTGGCTCTGAAACATTTGGTATTTATGGCAGCCTGACAAATGATGGAGAAATTTCAGTTACTTCAGCCGGTACTTCGGTGCCGCTTAATTTTTGGGGCACAGGACCAGTTAATTGGGGAGGAAGCGGAACTTATACCGGCACAGTAGGAGGTGACTTTTATATAAATCCATCGGTTGCCGCGGCTGTTACGCTTACAGCAAACATTGATTTAGGTACAAGCGGTTATTTAAATATTGCTGCCAATGATTCCTTGGTTATGAGTACTTATACCGTGAAAACTCAAACAATTATCCAAACCGGATATATTCAGATGACTACAGGTACATTAGAATTCACAGAAACTACCCCAACTTTAGTTGAAGCAAGATTTGGTGAAGGTACTGGTACAGTTTATTATAATGTTACAGGGTCTTATGATGTAAATGACCTGGATACTTATTATAATTTAAAAGTAAAACATTCTGGCGCAAACCTTATTGAATTAGATACTTATACCTGCCAGAACCTCACAATTATTCCTGATGGCAGCCCAACGAGTAACGTTGAACACTTGGCAGGAACCGATGTTATAACCATCAATGGCAATTTAACCATTGATGCAAGTGCAGAGTTACAAGGTTTCTCTACCGGGAAATTTGTACTGAAAGGAAATTTTACTAATAATGGAACATTTGATACACCTGCAACTAGTGAGTTTAAATTTAATGGTTCTTCCGCTCAAACTATTAGTGGTAACGCTGTTACATTTGATGATCTGGTTATTGATAATTCAAGTGGAGGTGTTGCTCTTACTATTGATGGCACAGTAAAAGGCACGTTAACAATGACTAATGGTGATCTTACCATTTCCACAGGTAAAAAACTTACGCTTGAGGATCTTGATGATCCGGGAATTAGCGGTGGTGGTACAAGCACAATGATTATTACATCGGGTACAGCAACGGTCGAAAAAACATATACATCCACAACAAAACTAACATTCCCTATGGGAGATGGTACTAATTATCGCCCATTAGCAATAACACCGTCAAATACAAATTCAACAGTTTGGACGATGTCATATACGGCCTCAGGTCAAGGTGATACAGATGTTGATGGTTCAGGCTTAAATCACGTAAGTACCAATGAATATTGGACTCTTGACCGTTCAGTTTCAAGTCCAGCAGATGCGATCATTGAACTAACATGGACATCAAATAATTCTGTTGATAATTATGCAACTTTAGAAATTGCACATTATGATGGTACTACCGATTGGGATATGATTGCTGCAACTCCTACTGGCGACAACACTTCAGGAACAATCGTTTCTGATGCCAATGTAACCTCCTTTAGCCCATTTACATTAGGTTCAAGTGACGCAGCTAACCCACTTCCGATCAAACTTCTTAATTTTGATGCAAAGGTAAATGGCCAGTTTGTAGATATTACATGGACTACAGCCACTGAGGCAAACAATGATTTCTTTACTATAGAAAAAAGTGTAGATGACCTTAATTATGAGTTGGTAACAACATTGGATGGAGCAGGAAACAGTAATACAACTCTTTATTATAAAATTACTGATGAAAACCCATTCCCCGGAACATCTTATTACAGGTTAAAGCAAACTGATTACGATGGTAATTCAAAGGTATTCCCGTCTATACCTGTAACATTTACCAGTACCAAATTCGAGCTGATTAGCATACACCCAAATCCTGCGGATATTACCACTACCATTAGTTTTTATGCATTGGAAAATGATGTGGCAACCTTAAAACTATATAACACACTTGGCCAGGAAATGAATGTTATCCAAAAACGAACCCAGGCAGGTGTTAATCAATTTGTATTAGATGTTTCAAATTACAGAAAGGGAATTTATTTCATCCAACTTGAAAATTCCAGGCTAGATATTGTTCAAAGCAAACTGGTAAAAACGAATTTCTACTATTAACACATTTCATACAAAAGTATCGGTTTATCCAATTTCTTATCAAAACAACACTAATATTTCTTATTAGTTAAGTGAAATTGCAATTGTATCCCTAACAATCTATAATATGTTTGGGATTAAGATCCATACGATTGTAAATCACCAACAAAATTCAGGCAAATACAATTATAGCTTCTGTGCAAAATCACTTTGGAATTCAACATGAATATGTTTTCTGAAGCTACAGGTAGATGATAAAATCTACGATAAAAGACTGGTTGAATTATTTTAATTCTTAAATTGTGCAAATTTTGAATTTAAACCTCACAAATAAAATGATCATGAAATCTAAAATTCACTTATTAACGATTGTGGCCATGACCACAATATTATGTTGCTTAAATGATTTAACATTTGCACAGAGAGCTATCAATCTGCAGGTTGCAGTAAGTTATACGCGATTACCAATGAATCCACTTAACAAAGAATTAAAAACCTATCAGGCTAAAATAATACAAGGTGATTTGGAAATACCAAATAAAACGGCCCTTAATGATCAGTTTCTTGTGCTGCGTGGATATGAAAAAGTGAAGGAAAATGCCGATATAATAATTGAAGTAAAGTTCAATTCTTTTGAAATAGTTAAAAGAGACGATGGACAAAGGACAATAACCAATAAAGATAAAACTAAGACGACAAAGTATTTTTACACTGTAGAATATACATTTCCTGTTTCATATAAGATCATGACAAAAGATGGTGAGGAAATTTCTGCTAAAGAACTTCACAGTTATAATGAACGGTTAACAGCCGAATTTGGCATGTTTATTTCAAAAAACCAATTACAAAACGAGTATGAAGAAAACAAAGGGAAATTTATCAGGGATACCCGTAAGGCCGCTATACAACATGAAATGGCAGGAATAAAAATGCTGCTGGATAATAATTATGCTTATTTGGACATGACCAAAAAATTCGGAGTATATACCGGGAAAGCAAAAAAACAAAATTATGATGATCTTAATGCAGCCCAGAAAGATGCAATGCGGGCTTACTCTTTGATGAATGCTAACAGTGATTGGGGCGAAATTGAAACTCTTCTAAAATCAGCTATTGTGGTTTGGGAAAAAGCGTTTTTGGAGTCAGATCTAAACAATAGGAAGGCTCGTATCAATCCTAAGATATCCGGATATGTAGCTTTTAATCTTGCTTATGCTTATTTATGGTTGAATGATTTTAGTAATGCAAAAAGATATGCCGCTGAAGTATCCATTAACAAAAAAACCAGCAGTACCGGTAAATCGCAACAACTGTTTATAACAGACCAATCAGCTCGATTCGATGCGAATAAATAATGCTGTTTCATTTAACTAATTGAAATAAGTTATTTTTCCGCCCTAAAAACAAATGTTAGGTGATTTTGGACTATGTAATCTAATAACTTGATAGGTTTTTGTTATTAGATGTAGCAGACTTTAATTAATTATTAAAGCCTGAGTGCTCTAAGGTAAATACCAAAATACCTACGGTTTATTTGTTTTCTTGCAAACAGAAATGTACTAAGCAGTAAAATCAGGAAAAACAACATGGATATTGTCAGTATAATACCAACACCGTTTGAAGGATTGTTACCATTACCGGGATTGTTTGTAAATCCGAATCCGTAAAAATTGTTTTTCTTGTTTTTAAAATCTCCTTCTATCCAACCTCCTTTTTTACTCTTTATTTTTCGTGCAAACTCATCAACATAGTCTGAATATTTGCTCACATCCCAGCCCGTTAAAGAGGCTAATTGATGCAATTCATCTTCTCTTCTCTTGAGAACACCTTTTAAATAATTTTGGGCTTCGGGGCAATCCATTTCACCTGTTACTGGATGGGTAAGAATGTAACGACCCTGGAAACTTTGTTTATTTGGAGTTGCTGTAAAGAAAAGATCCTGAGGAAATTTTTCCCGGTTGTATCGAACATGTAAACGTGTAAAATGAACATCACCGGTGTAATCAGCTCCTCCCCATTGTGGAGTAGTTTCCTGAGCCCAGAAAACCCCCGCTTCTCTTAGATCTGTATAAGCGGGAGGTGTTGATGCACAGGGATCACATTTAACAAAGTTGCTCGAACTAATATCCCATGCATATTCAAGTATTACTACATTTTTTCCTTCTCTATTCCATGTACGTTGGAACATGTCTTTATAGAAATCTCCGAATTGGTCTTTTACAAACAGAGGGATATTCTTATCTGTAGGCAAATTTACAGTTCTGTAGTTTGCCGTTTCAATCCTTCCCTCTTTGGAAAACAGGTAAACTATCATATCCTGATCGCCATTTGCATTGGCCATTCCCAGCCTGATAGGAAGCATAAACTTATCCGACTGAAATGCAATTTGCAAAGGCCTGAGTTCTGTGAAGCCACTTTTTTGATGTTCTTTTAAATTAATCTTTGCTACAAAAAACTTCATATCATTTTTAATGTATGGATTTAATACTTCATTTGCTTTTTTAGGTATTTTATATCCATTATCAACCAACCAACGTTTCAAGCCATCCGATTCCGTGGCTGATAATATTAGAATATCGTATTCCCCAATCGTGTATTGTGCTTCAATTGTTACCCCGTATGATGCGGCTCTTATTTGGGCAGGTTCTGATACTTCCATTTTTTCTTCAAACGTAATGGGATCATAGACATAACCATAATCAATGTAACAAGGATTGTCATCGTAATATTCTACTAATCTCGGTGCTGAGTAAGCATCCAGCTTATCAAAGATAATTCTCTCGGCAACCCTGATATTTTCTTCTTTCAATACTTCCGGTACCGGCACAACCATTGCAAAATCTTTAACATTCCCTTTAAAATCACTTGACATGGTAATGACAGTCCGGTTACCATCTCTGACTACAATTACTTGTGAAGCCTCATTGAAAAGTGTTGCATCTGCTTTTGCAACGTAAAACCCGCAGAATCCTGATGCATCATTGATATATAGTATCAATGAAATTGCAAAAACCATTAAATTTTGTGTTTTCATAACCAATTAAATTTTTTGTGAACAAATAATTTATCTAATAAAACTGTAAGAGGAGATATTATAAACAAAGCCCATAAAGGAGCTGTATGTACGTAGAACCAATTTGTAAGCAAGAATGCCAGTACACCTATTGTTCCGGCCCAAATAATTCTTGCTATAGGTGCATTTGGTGTTGTTACCGGGTCAGTGATCATAAAAAATGTAAATAATAAAAGTGTACCACTGGTTAAGGAATGAAAGAAATGATCAAGCGGCCATCCCATGTATATGACTTGTCTTATGAATTGTAATCCAATAAATGTTGCTAAAAATGAAAGGCTGGTATCCATTCGTCCAACCCTGAACAGAACGAAAAATCCTGCAATTCCCAAATAAAATAACCATACAGCATCACTACCCCATTGTCCCGGAGATACCCACGCATCATTTGTTAATATTATGGTGGCAATGATCCCGAAATTGCTGGGATTGAAAATGTGTTTATTATTGAATCGTATGAAATATTTGCTTCCAATGGATAAGGCTGCTGCTAATATTATTGTAATGATCAAATTGGCTTTAAACATTAAACACAAACTCAGGGCTGTAATCAGAGCACTCTTTAAACCGTGGTATTTCTTTGTGGTAAAGTGTATAGCCACAGCCTGGCAGATCAAACAAGTTAAAATTGTAATAATATATCTTGTTACTTCAACTTCCCAGCCTAAGGCAATGATCCCATAAATAAGAAATGTTGTCAAATAAAGTATTTGAGGATGTCGTCCATCTTTCTGTAAAATAAGACGGGGATTAAACATATTATTAGCTAAAGTTAAGATGCGTTCCATCGTTATTATAAATTGTCCTTTTTAATATAGATGCAATTAATGGCCATTTTCCATAAAAGTAATTTTATTTTGTTTTTATTTGAATTACTCTTAATGAGCGGCATATAATATTAAACAACTAATGCAGATAAAATATTGTGTCGAAACCTATATGCG
>JAESTI010000400.1 GCA_016763665.1 Bacteroidia bacterium
AATACAAATCCTTGATTCAGATCCCCTGGTAGGAACCACCACCGATCTTGACGGATACTTCAAACTTGAAGAAATTGCTGTAGGGAGAGTTAGTCTGAAAGTCAGTTATATTGGATATGAACCTAAAATAATATCCAATGTATTGGTCAACTCCGGCAAAGAGGTATACCTGGATATTGGGATCATAGAAAATCTAACGCAACTCAAGGAAGTAGAGATCAAGGCATATACTGACAAACGGGAAGCCCTTAACGAAATGTCGATAATGAGTACCCGGACTTTTTCTATAGAAGAAACAAAACGTTATTCAGGTAGTCTTAATGACCCCGCAAGAATGGTTGCTAACTATGCAGGAATAAGTGGAAATGCCCAAGGAAATAACGATATAGTGGTTCGTGGTAATTCACCCAAGGGAATACTTTGGAGATTGGAAGGCATTGAAATTCCCAATCCTAACCATTATGGTAATGAAGGAACCACGGGAGGCCCGATAAGTGCTCTTAATAGCTCCATGCTGGGGGATTTTGATTTTTTAACCGGTGCTTTTGCACCGGAGTATGGAAATACAACTTCCGGTGTGTTTGATATGCGCTTACGAAAAGGGAACAATGAAAAACGTGAGTATTCATTTGGTTTGGGCTTGCTGGGCATTGATTTTACTGCTGAGGGACCCTTTAAAAAAGGCGGAAAATCTTCTTACCTGGCCAATTACAGATACTCCTCTTTGGGTCTTCTTGATGAAGCAGGAATAGTTGATTTTGGAGGAGTTCCCAAATACCAGGATGCTTCATTCAAATTGAATTTTCCTACCCAAAAAATGGGAACTATCTCCATTTTCGGATTGGCCGGATTGAGTCATATTACAAATGAATTGAAGGACTCATCTAATGCAGAAAATATTTATAAAAGAGTTGATAATGCTGCGAACCTTGGTGTTGTGGGAATTAACAATATTTATCTTCTCAATAACAAGACATACATAAAAAGCAGTCTTTCCTTTGCTGCTAACGGAAGTGGGTTCATTTTTGAAGAAAGAACTTCTGATAACATTATGGAATTAACTTATAAATATAGAACTGAAAAATATACCGGTAAAATGTCCACCTCTTTAAACAGAAAAATAAATTCAAAAAACACAGCCAGTGCAGGACTAATTTATACTCACATGAAATACTCTTTTATCACAGAATATGTTGATGAAAATAAAGAAACTACTAGTCTTATAGATGAAAATGCAAACTCGGGTTATTTACAAGGTTACGTTAATTGGAAACATCGTTTTAATGACGATATTACAATGGTTGGAGGGCTGCATTATCTGCACTTTACACTCAACAATAGTTATTCCATTGAACCACGATTGGCAGCTAAATGGAAGGTTAGTGATAAACAAACTTTGAGTGCGGGGTTTGGTATTCACAGTAAAATGGAATCATTACTTAACTATGCTGTAAAAGTGGAAGATGATTCCGGGAACATAACAACTCCAAATAAAAGTTTAAAATTAGCCAAGGCAAATCATTATGTGGCAGGATATGATTGTCAGTTCAATAAAAATACTCATATAAAACTTGAAGCATATTACCAGCAATTGTATGATATACCGGTAGCAAATGATAAAAGCAGTGCTTATTCATTACTCAACCAAATTAATTGGTTTCCTGATGAAGGACAAGAACTGGTAAATAATGGTAAAGGTTATAATTATGGATTGGAATTAACTTTTGAACGCTTTTTTGCTAAGAACTTTTATTACCTCTTTACAGCTTCAGTTTACGAATCTAAATACAAAACTATGGATAATGTATGGAGAAAAACCCGGTTTGATGGCAATTACAATGCTAATTTTCTTTTTGGCAAAGAATTTAAAATTGGCAGGAAGAAAGGTAAAAACAAAGTAATGAAATTAGATGTTAAGACTACCTTGTTAGGTGGCTATAGGTATACTCCCATTGATCTGGAGGAATCCAGGAATAAAGGGAGGGCGGTTAGAACTGATGTTAATCCTTTTTCAGTAAAACGAGATGATGTTTTTTTCATAAACATTGCCGGAGGCTATAAAGTAAACAGGCCAAAAGCTACTCATGAAATTAAATTTGAAGTTCTTAACGTTACAAATAACTCGGCAAAAGTAACAGAATACTACAATGAAAGAACAGAAGAAATAGTGCAAAATAAACAACTGCCATTGATACCAAATATAATATATACTGTGCAATTTTAATGGAAGCGGGAGGTATATTAATCCCCCCTTTAGGTACTATAAATAAAAGTCTTAAGTGGATGAAAAGTACACATTGGAATGAGGTTTATATTTCTAATGGTACTTTCATAAAGAAATTGGATATGGGTTTACTGCAATCGTTGTGATTTTATGATATGCATTAAGTGCGTTCCGAAGCATTCTCACAAAAGTCGCAAAATATGGAAATGTGGGAAATGTTCAAAAGGGATTTTGGATGCGCAAGAACAAATAGCATTGTCCTAATTGAAAATGTTAGATTCGGGGCTTGTTAAATTACACCCTCACCAACAATCTTAGATCAATCAACAAGTCCAAACCTTTATTCAGGAACCTATTTGGTTCGAACTACCTTCTTAGGTATAGCTTTCAAACACCTATAAATGTGGTAGTTAAAAAGTAGTGACCCCAAGGGTACACATTTCGAACTTTTTATATAATGATTTGTGTAAAATACTGGAATTTCTGTAATCAATGTTCATCTGTTTTTTGCTTCCTCCTTTTTTATTCTGAAATTGCCCATAAAATCAGGTACACTTATCCAACTTCAGGATGGGGCCCAATTGGAGATTCCGGCGAATGTGAGCATACTATTCCGGAGTAAACTGAGCACGTTGAGTTAAGTAAAAAATGAGTGCTGTTTTATTGAAAGAGTTTGAAATGGTTTCAACAAAATAGGAGTTGCCAATAAATCCAAGCTCCTGGTTCTTCCATATAATTTATAGCCACATTTAGAAATCAAAACGCAAACCAATTGTTGGTAAAATTCCCAAAGAAGTAGGTTTGTAAACTCCAGTTCTTTCATGGAATTCTCGTGTTGAACCATTTTCTCTGTCTAATAAATTTTCGATATCTAAAAAGGCGGTAAGAGCCGCTTTTTTCAACTGAAACCT
>JAESTI010000072.1 GCA_016763665.1 Bacteroidia bacterium
AATAATATATAATGATATATATATATTCTACCAGTTTCCAAAGTTTGTTTTTTGCAATTCAAAATTATTCATTCAAAGATATTTTTATCGTTACAACAAGTGATCATACAAAAGAGTTTTGTGAAAAATTGAAAATCAAGTGCGACTATTGGCCAGGTTGTAAGGATAAATCACTGTTTGGGTTATTGAAATACAAAAAATTTATCAAAAAAAAAGCTGAAAATTATTCTGGGGATGAATTTTTATTTTCCATTTATAACTTCGATTTATTTGGTTTGTTTTTTATAAAACAAGTCAGAAAAAAAAACAAAGTTTATTATGTTCATCAAGACCATCTGGGAAGAAAAAAAAGTAAATTTACTGAGCTCTATTCCATTATTTTTCAGCAAGGATTTTAGGCCTATAATTAACCCATACATAATTTATTCTATCCTATTAGGAATGCAATTAAAAATATTTGAATTGATGCCAAATCACTTTGTACTCGGAATAGATCCATCAATTTTTAAAAAGATATTCATAGAATTAGACACAAAACAAATAAATATATATATATATAAGGAAAATTCAATTCACATTCAATCTTTATTGAAAATCCCAAATTATGACATTATATATATAGATGATGGTGCAGGAAATTGGTATCAAATTAAGGAAATAAATAATATCTTGAAACTACTTAAGGAGAATAATCTTAGCGTTGCTATTAAACCACATCCAACTGAAACACTCGAAATAGGGTTGGAAAATACACCAATTTTGCCAAAATTTATACCTTCAGAAATCTTTTTTTCTTATGCAAATAAGAGCATAATTGGTGTGGTATCAGCTACCTTTGAATATAAAACTGAAGAAATCAAGAAAATTTCATTGTTAAAAATGGTCAAATGGGAATCAAAATCCAATGAGGAATATTCAGCCAAATTTATGTACCAAATAGCTGATGATATCTTATATCCTACTAATGAAAGTGAATTGTTAAATTTAATATCAAATAACTTTTAAGAATGCTGTTTTGAACACGAAATAACCTTACAATCAATAAGAATGTAATATTTACAACTTAGGTTTTTAGATATTGTATCCACCTAAATATTTTAGAAATTAAATATAAATTGTATATTTGTATAGGTTGGTTTTAATTTAAATTGGGTAGTAATAATAGTTGAAAATGTTATTGAGCAAATCGCCTCTTCTAAGTAGGATGTGATTTATGAATTTTTACTGGAATTAGCTACAATCCTGTATCTAACAACTTATTATGTCAGAAAAAAAACAGAGATTCAGTCTTCAGCAGAAAATGGATGAGGATGAGCAGATTGCCAAGTCAAACTTGGTTGAGTCCCCTCCATTTCCAAAGGATCTATTAATTGAAACAACCAATGCTTGTAATCATAGATGTGTATTTTGTGCACAGCCAAAGATGACCAGAACAAAAAAGGTAATGCCAAAAGAAAAAGTGGTTTCAATTCTACAAGAGGCCAGAAAATTGGGTGCTGAAAAAGTTGGGTTGTACTCGGGTGCTGAACCTTTAGCAGACAAAAATTTAATTGATTATATAAAAATAACAAAAGCACTTGGATATACCTATATTTATATTTCCACCAATGGAGCTATAGGTAAAAATGACAAGTTCAAAGAAATTATTGATGCTGGACTAGATTCCATTAAGTTTTCATTTAATGCAGGAACAAGGGAATCTTATAAAATTGTTCATGGTAGGGATGACTGGGATCAGGTAGTATCAAATATTCGGTTTGTTTCTGAATATAGAAAAAAAAAATAATCTTGATATTAATCTTAGCATTACCAGTGTGGTATTACCAGCATATAAGCATGAGTGTACGCAAATAAATCAATTATTTGATCACCTGGTTGATGATATTTATTTCGCAGATTATGCAAATCAAGCTGGATATATGGTAAATGAAAATCTTGACCCAATAACAAAACCTATGGCAGCAATAAAAGCTCCATGCTATCAACTTTTTAACAGAGTTGTAGTAACATGTGAAGGCTATATGAGGTTATGTTGTGTGGATTACCAAAATTATCTGGCATTAGCTGATATAAATTATACTTCATTAATGGAAGCATGGAATTCTACGGAATTCAAAACTATGAGAAGAAGGCATTTGGCTAATGACTTGAAAGGGACATTGTGTTATAACTGTATTAATAATGAAAATACTAAAATCGAACCACTTAAGAAGGAATTAGCTACTCTTTTTGATTTTGGACCAGCAAAACAAAATGTATTAAATAAATCTAAATAAATACAGCTATTTACTATTTATACCAATATAAATTAGGTTTTCGAAAATTGAATGATTTTACAGCTTTTATCAATTATATACGCAAGTCTATCTTCCAGCTAGCGGACAATCCGCAATCGGCAAAAAAAAGAATTGCGGATTGCTGATCTACCTACCAGTAAAGGCAAGTTGAAGACAACAAACTTTTTAATTTTCACATTTTTGTTATACGATAAGTATAATGATGATGCTCCTATCTATATGAGAATATAAACCTCTCCGTATTATGAAGAAAATGTTGTTTGAATTGGCTGTTGACTACTAACCTGAAATTCAGTATTGTTTTGATGCTGATTTATTACATTTACATTTACCGATTATTTTTGTAATCTATTACTGATTAACTATTTTGATTTTTTTCAAAGATTGTAATGATAGATTCTAATATCAAAGTAGGTCTAATTGTTCTTTGCCGGTTTAATTCCAAGAGGTTTGCTGGTAAAATACTTAAAACCATCAAAAACAAACCTGTTTTGCAATATATTATTGAGCGTTTAGAACAATCGAAGTATGCCGGAAATATAATAGTGGCTACTTCAACAGAAACAGATGATGAACCAATAATCGAGTTTTGTGAGCAAAATGAAATTAATTATTTTCGTGGTTCTAAGGCCAATGTGGCATCAAGAATTTTAAACTGTGCAAAACACTATAGCTTTAATTACTTTGTGCGAATAAATGGTGATAATGTCTTTACTGATGCTAAATTAATTGATCCATTGGTAAAATTAGCCATTGAAGGAAAGTATGATTTTGTTAGTAATGTAAAAAACAGAACTTTCCCGGTAGGTATGAGCGTGGAGGTTCTTAAAACTACTTTTTACAATAAAATTATTGACAAATTCACCTCTGAGAGCCATTATGAACATGTTACTAAATTTCTTTATGAAACTGAAGATCTCACTGCATCAACTTACTATTATTTCAATAAATCATCGCAAAACGAAAAGCTGCCTAAATTAGCATTAGATGAAGAGTTGGACTTTAAAAGAATAAATTTGATCTTTCAACTAATGAGCAAAGATCACAGAAAGTATGAC
>JAESTI010000073.1 GCA_016763665.1 Bacteroidia bacterium
AGCTCCGGTTGTCCAGCTATATGTATATCCACCTGTTCCACCGGTTACTTTCACTTTTGCAGTACCGTCACTGAATTTATTGCAACTTACTGCTGTACTATCGAAAGTAAGCACAAAGTCAGCAGGGTCAGCTACATTAACTGTTGCCGGTTGCCGACAATTCATAAAATCTGCCACTGTTACCGTATAATTTCCTGCAGTAAGGTTAGTATTGCTACTATCTGTATCAAAGGCTACACTAGGTGCCCATTTATAATAAAAAGGAGGTGTACCCCCACCCGGTGTGACGTAAGCAATTCCATCATTACCTCCCGGACATGTTGCATCTGTTTTATTCGTAATTACAAATATAGGTGACGCAGGTTGTGAAACAGTTATAGTAGCTTTTGCCGTACAATTGTAAAAGTCGGTAATAGTAACTGTATATGCACCATTTGTTAAATTGGTGACTGATGATGTTATCTGACCATTATCGGTTGAATCATTTGACCAACTGTAATTATAGGTTCCCCCTCCTAAATTGGTTCCACCACTTGCAGTTGCTCTTGCTGAACCATCACTTCCTCCAAAACATGAGACTTTTGTTTTACCAGTCGCAATGGTGATTTTACTTTTTTCACCAACAGGTACATTGGTTCGATCTCTACATCCTTTTGCATCTATAACTGTTGCGGTATAGGTGCCTGCTGTAACATCGTTTAATAATGAGTCTGTATCTCCAGTGTTCCATCTATAGGTATAGGGTTTTGTACCGCCATTAGCAAGGTCAATGCTTCCCCAGCCAGTGGCTTCACCGTTACATTTGGCATCTGAAGCTGTTGGGCCGTCAATATCCAAGGCACTTGGTGCTGATATCGTAATTGTTTTATTTCCGATTGTAAAAGCTGCATCTAAAAAAGTAACTGTATAAATACCGGCACTAAGCCCAGATATTGCAGAATCGCTACCAATAACAACATTACTTGAATTAAGCCATCCATATAAAATAGGATGTGTTCCACTACTTACAGAAGCAATTAAGTAAGCATCACTTCCTCCATTACAACTTACCCTTGCTGAATCTTTAATATTAAGGGTTTGACCAGCTAAGTTCAAACAAAAGAATGTAATTGTAAATAATGTAATTAGTAAAATTCTCAAGACCAGATGTTTAGGTGGTTTTCTAAAATGTTTTAAATATAGGATTGATCGCTATTGTTTAGGAGAAAATAAAATCATTCTCACAAAAATAGAAAAATTCTGATTGTGTAAAAACATATACAGAATTAAATCGAATGTGGCTTTAAAAAATGAATATACGTAAAAATTTGCGATTTAGTTTTCATTATTAATATCATTGTATACGTTATTGATATTTTATACCTTTGATTTCCCTCAAAATAGATAGTTGGGAGATTTTAATGTTAATCAAAGGTTGTCATAAAATTTCTGTTTATTTGACTTTTTCTGAGTGAATTCCGTTAATAAAAAATTTAGTAAAAATTTTATCATTAGAAAATGCCCTTTTATCATAGTTTAGGAAAAATACCTCATAAAAGACATACTACTTTTAAGAAAGAAGATGGTACTTATCATTATGAGCAATTGTTTGGGACCGTTGGGTTTGATGGGATGTCATCACTATTATATCATAAACATAGACCTACACAGGTTTTAGAGATAAAAAATAGCTATTCTGTAGAACCTAAAATTGTAATTGAGAAGAACTTGAAAGCCTTTTGTTTAAAAGGGTTTGAAGTTTCTCCAGAAAAAGACCTACTAGAAAGCCGAAAACCAATATTAGTTAATAATGATGTTCATTTGGTGTTAGCTGCACCTCAAAATACTTCTGAAGATTATTTTTATAAGAATACCGATGCGGATGAGCTGATTTTTATTCATAAAGGGAAAGGAAAATTGAGAACTTTTCTTGGAAATTTAGATTTTAAATATGGTGATTATTTACTGATTCCCAGAGGGATGATCTATAAAATAGATTTTGAAACTGAAGAAAATCGCCATTTCATCGTAGAATCGTTCAAACCCCTTTATACTCCAAAACGATACAGGAACTGGTTTGGGCAATTATTAGAACATTCTCCTTATTGTGAAAGAGATCTAAGAAGGCCGTCCGAATTAGAAACTTACGATGAAAAAGGTGAGTTTTTAATGAAGATCAAGAAAGAGGGACAAATTCACGAATATATTTATGCAACACATCCGTTTGATGTGGTTGGCTGGGATGGATACAATTATCCTTATGCCTTTTCAATTTTTGATTTTGAACCGATAACAGGTCGTATTCATCAACCGCCTCCGGTTCATCAAACTTTTGAGACTGATGCATTTGTAGTATGTTCATTTTGTCCAAGAAAGTACGATTATCACCCTGAGTCAATTCCGGCACCTTATAATCATAGCAATATAGATTCTGATGAAGTGCTTTATTATGTGGCTGGTGATTTTATGAGCAGAAATGATGTGGATGAAGGATATATTTCATTACATCCTGCAGGGATTCCACATGGCCCTCATCCGGGAGCTATGGAAAGAAGTATTGGTCAAAAAGAAACAGATGAACTTGCAGTGATGGTAGATACCTTTAAACCTCTCAAAATAACTGAAGAGGCAATGAAAATTGAAGACGGAAAATATTATAAATCCTGGATTGAATAGGTATGAGTTGTGAAATATGCGTTATGAAAATTCTTACAAGTAACTTAACGATTCGAAGGAACTTTACTAACTAATAACTACGAACTGATAACTAAAAACTAAACGATATGTCAACAGATGTACAAAACGTAGCTCAAAGATTTGAGAAAATATATGATGAAGCCGAAGATTTTTTGCCATTAAACGGGACAGATTATATTGAATTATATGTGGGTAATGCCAAGCAAACGGCTCACTTTTATAAAACAACATTTGGTTTTCAATCATTGGCTTTTTCCGGGCTTGAAACGGGAGTTAAGGATAAGGTATCATATGTATTGGCTCAGGATAAAATTAGATTGGTATTAACTACTCCATTGAATAAAGAAAGTAAGATCAATGATCATTTACGTGAGCATGGAGATGGGGTGAAAGTGATTGCACTTTGGGTTGATGATGCTACTAAATCATGGGAAGAAACGACCTCAAGAGGTGCCAAATCCTTTATGGAACCCACTAAAGAAGAAGATGAAAATGGCCATGTAGTTAGATCGGGAATTTATACGTATGGGGAAACGGTGCATATTTTTGTAGAAAGAAAAAACTACAATGGCGTTTTTCTTCCAGGATTTAGAAAATGGGAATCGCACTATAATCCACCACCAGTCGGGCTGAAATATATTGACCATATGGTAGGCAATGTTGGTTGGGGAGAGATGAACGACTGGGTAGAATTTTATGCAAAAGTAATGGGATTTGCACAGATGATATCTTTTGATGATAAGGATATTTCTACG
>JAESTI010000074.1 GCA_016763665.1 Bacteroidia bacterium
CATTGCACAACAAGCTGAACGCATTATCAGACTAATAGATGGACTAGTGGAATCAGATGTGAGAAAAAATGGGGCTGGTTGATATTGGAGTGGATGCTCCGTATGGATGCCTGATCATGGTGTGACCTACTGAATTCAAAATAAATATCTGGAATATATAGTTTATAAAACCGGTGTTGCTAAAATAACTATACACCATAGGTTTCAAGCGAGTGATTTCAATGTTGAAATTTAACTGTTTTAAGTGTTGTTTCTTATCAATTAAATTCTATTTTTGCAAATTGAAAGAATAGCAATATTAATTATCTGAGAAAAGAATGTATTGGACGTTAGAATTAGCTTCATATTTGGAAGATGCACCATGGCCTGCATCCAAAGATGAACTGATAGATTATGCTATTAGAATGGGATTGCCAATGGAAGTTGTAGAAAACCTTCAAGGCCTTGAAGATGAGGGTGAACCTTTTGAAACTATTGAGGACATTTGGCCAGATTATCCTACCAAAGAGGATTTCTTCTTTAACGAAGACGAATACTAACTAGCCAATAGCATATAGCTTCTAGTCTACACCCCAACACCACTGTTCTTGTACTTCAATTTATCGTCATTGCAGCTTAATTTATTGCTGTTGCGCTCCAACTTCTTGCTTGTACATCTCAATTTCCTGCTATTGCAGCCTAATTTACTAGTCTTGAGCTCCAGCTTCCTGCTTGTGCATCGCAATTTCCTGATATTGCACCCTAATTTACTACTCTTGCACTCCAACTTCCTGCGTGTGCTTCACAATTTCCTGTTGTTGTAGCCTAATTTGCTGTTCTTGCATCCCGACAAGAGCGTGTGGGTTTTGCTATCACTTATGAATAACGAATATACGATTACACGAATAACGAATTTCCGAATTACTAAGATGAAGGGAGTACAATTTCCTTAGTACTTTTCGTAGATGGATACCATGCTGCCAAAAATCCTATTAATATCACCGTAAAGGCAACGAGCACAAAATCAAGTAATTTCATTTTTACAGGATAGGCATCAATAATAAATGAACTTATTCCCTCCAGTTTTATTAATCCGAAATTCTGTTGCAGTAACAGCAGTGTGATACTAATTAAAAATCCTAATGTTAATCCGCAAAGAGAGATGAAAACTCCTTCTATCAAGAAGACTTGCTGAATTTGTTTTTTACTTGCACCCATACTACTTAATATGGATATGTCTTTCCTTTTTTCGATAATGAGCATGGTCAAAGAGCCAATAATATTGAATGCTGCTATAATCAAAATAAAAGTTAGTATCGCATAAACTGCCCATTTTTCAGTTTTCATAACGCGATATATCAGTTCATTTTGCTGATATCTATTTTTGACTTTAAATTTATCTCCAACTAAACTTTTAATATTTGCTTGAACTTGTTCTATGCTATGATCATGCGAAGCAATGACTTCAATAGCACTTACTGCAGTTGGTTTATCCAATAACTTCCTTGCAAAATCAATGGGAACTAGTATGTATTTTTCATCTATGGACTGCTGAATAGAAAAAACACCACCCGGATAGATCAATTCCTTGTTAAATGCTTTTTCTGGATTTGGGATACCCCCTTTAAATTTATGATCGCGTCTAGGAATCGAAATAGAAATAGGCGCAAATTCATCTTCATTATTAATAGACAACGCATAATAAACACCATAGCCTAATAACCCATAATTAATGCCATTTTCCTTAAGAATTGCCTTGCCGGCAATGAGTACTGTATCAAATTGAGTAGCCTTTATGTAATTGGAACTCACCCCTTTTATTGTCGCCACATATTGGTTGTCACGGTACTTAAGTAATGCATTTTCTTCTAAAACTTCTGAATAGTGTATTACACCAGGAATTTTTTTTAGTTGATCTAAATCGATGGAGCTTGGATCAAATGTTTTTCCTTGTTTAACAGTAATTTGAATATCAGGAGTAAAGGAATTCATAAGAGAAATTACGAGATTCTCAAAACCATTAAATACTGATAAGACAATAATAAGTGCCATGCTACCTACAGAAATACCAATCATAGAGATCAATGATATAATATTGATGGCATTGGTAGACTTTTTAGAAAAGAGGTATCGCTTGGCGATGTAAAAAGGAAGCTTCACCTGTTCTATTATTAATTTAAGTTTCGCACAACATAAATGGCAACATTATGAATTCTGATTGTTAAACATATCAAAGGGATACTGGAAAATTGGAATGATGGAATTATAATGACTATTTGACTTTATTCGATAGGTGTCGGATTCAATTTTCCAATTTTCCAACATTCCATTATTCTCAATGCGTTGATGACAAAGGAAATTTTCAGATATACAAAAATTCAATTTTTAAGAATTTGTTTCAGGTGGAATGTTTAAGTCTTTGAAAAGTTGCTCTATTCTTGCTGCCTCTTCTCGGGTTTCGTCAAGATGGAACATTAATT
This sequence comes from Bacteroidia bacterium, assembly GCA_016763665.1. Next base: position 2,460 of record JAESTI010000074.1, read on the forward strand.
CCGGGATGTACTTTACCTGGTTACGAATTTTTTGTGCAAGTTCGCGTCTTATTATCCAAGAATTTTGTTGAATATTGTTAAGTGTTTTATCTTGATCTTCTTCGTTTAAAAAACTTAAATATACTTTGGCTTGTTTTAAGTCTGGTGTTACCTTTACATCCGTTATTGTGATAAAAGCTTTTCCAGTTATTTCTTTAAAATTGTGTTGAAAAAGAGTGCCTAATTCTCTTAACAACATTCTGGAGTTCTTTTGTTGCCGTTTCGATTCCATCTTATACAAAGATAGTAAATAGTTTTTTAGCGAATAGCCCTTAGCTGATAGCAAATAGTGGATAGCATATAGTAAATAGCATATAGTGGGTATAGTATAGTAAATAGATTCATTTTTAAAATATGGCATTTAAGTTTGAGAATTTGAAAGTATGGAATAGGGCTTTAAACTATTCTGAGGAGATTCATAATTTAACATTGACTTTTCCTAAAGAGGAATTATATATTTTAACAAGCCAAATAAAACGAGCAGCAGATTCAGTAGTTTTAAATATTTCTGAGGGATGTACTGGTCAAAGCGACAAGGAATACAATCGGTTTATTGGCTATTCTATGCGATCTTGTGTGGAAGTTGTTGCTTGTTTGTACTTAGGTAAAAAAAGAAAACTGATTAACGATTCGAATTTTGAATGTTTGTATAAAGAAGCTGAAGAAATTATCAAAATGCTACAAGGTTTTAGAAAAGCATTATTAGCTAATAGCCTTAAGCTATAAACTATAAGCTAAAGAAACATGAACTTTTTTAATAAAATACTGAACCTCATCAAACCTTATTGGTTTAATGGATTACTGAACGCTGTTTTTAACATTCTAGCGGTGATCTTTTCAGTGGTGTCATTAACAATGGTAATTCCATTTTTGAGATTACTGTTTGGGACGGAAGAATTAGTAGATAAAGCTCCTCAGTTGGGATTATCAGTTGATTCATTAATTGATTACTTCTACTATTATCTGAGCAAGATCATTATTGAGCATGGGAGGTATGTTGCATTATTCTTCATTTGTGTTTTGGTTACAGTGTTGTTCTTTCTCAAAAACCTATGCAGATATATGGCGTTACATGTACTAGCTGTAGTTCGAAACAAAGCGGTGCGTGATATACGAAATGAGATATATAAGAAGATGTTGAGCCTGCCCTTGGGGTATTTCTCTAATGAAAAAAAAGGAGACCTAACTGCAAGGATGACATCCGATGTTCAGGAAATTGAGTGGTCGGTAATGAGTTCATTGGAAGTTGCTTTTCGTGATCCGGTTGCCATTATTCTGTTTCTTTTCGCAATGCTCTTGATGAGTCCTGAACTCACATTATTTGTTCTCATTTTATTACCTATAACTGGGTTTATTATTGGAAAGGTTGGCAATAGTCTTAGAAAATATGCTGAGTTAGGTCAGAGCAAAATGGGAGATATAATTTCTATAATTGATGAGACCTTATCTGGAATGAGAATAATCAAAGCTTTTAATGCTGAGGAAATGGTATTGAATAAGTTCAAAGGAGAAAGCAATAAACACAGTAATTTTTTGATCAGTATGTATCGGAAGAAAGATTTGTCATCTCCGCTAACAGAATTTTTAGGTGCAGTTGTTTTGGTGATGGTGATGTGGTTTGGTGGAAAAATTGTTTTGTCAGATTCTGATGATATAGATGCCGCTATGTTTATTGGATTTATTGCCCTTTTCTCACAAATAATTCCTCCCGCAAAGTCATTTGCTACAGCTTATTACCACATTAAAAAGGGAATGGCTTCCATGCAAAGGATTGAGGAGGTGTTGCAAGTTGAATCAAATATTAAGGATAAACCTGATGCTATAGAAATCAAGGGGTTTTCTGATAAGATCGAATACCGGGGAACTTCATTTGTATATGATAGTGAAAATACTCAACCAGTGTTAAGGAACATCAATTTTGAATTAAAAAAAGGCGAAACGGTTGCATTGGTGGGACCTTCAGGTGGTGGTAAATCTACTTTGGCTGATCTGATTCCAAGATATTATGATCCAACGGAAGGAGATGTATTAATAGATGGAGTTTCTCTTAGAGATTGTAAACTGAAGAGTTTGCGCGCATTAATGGGCATTGTTACCCAGGAGTCAATTCTGTTTAATGATTCTATTTATAATAATATCGCATTTGGGAAACCTGATGCAAGCAAGGAAGAAATTGAAGAAGCAGCGAAAATCGCAAATGCCCATAATTTTATACTTGAATTTGATAATGGCTATGAAACCAATATCGGGGATAGAGGAGGCAAACTTTC
>JAESTI010000075.1 GCA_016763665.1 Bacteroidia bacterium
AGCGTTAGTTATGTTTACAATGAGCAGAATGAAGTAAGTCAAAAAACGGTTGGTAATAGCACTGACAGTATAGAATACGAAGAACTCCATTTGGCGGTATGAAGCACTCAGGAGTTGGCAGAGAAGGCGGCTTTGATGCATTGAAGTTTTTTACTGAACAGAAAAATGTTTGTATTAAATTCTAAGTTATGAGTGATGAAATTGTAAACTCACAAAAAGCTCCGGAGCCGGTTGGTTCATACCCACATGCAAGAAAAGTTGGAAACTTGCTTTTCCTTTCAGGGGTAGGGCCGAGAGAAAGAGGAACAAAAAAAATTCCGGGGGTTGAGTTGGATGATAGTGGGAATATCGAGTCTTATGACATTGAAGCACAATGCCACTCTGTATTTAATAATGTAAAAACAATATTGGAAGATTCTGGTTCTAGTTGGGATAAATTGGTGGATGTAACAGTATTCTTAACTAATATGAAAGATGACTTCAATACGTATAATAAAATTTATGCGGAATATTTTAAGGATACCCAACCTTGCAGAACTACGGTTGAAATAAATTGTTTGCCTACTCCCATTGCAATAGAGTTGAAATGTGTAGCAACAATATGAGTTAATTTATACCTAACAATTCTTTTTCCACGAAACCTTTACCCCATTCTTCAATTTCCTTATTTGTCCAAAGTTCGGGATAGAAAACTCTTTTTTGGAATCTTGGAGGTAGATATTCCTGCCAATTCGTTCCTCCTGTAGCAGCAATCACCTCTGATTTTTGCTGTAAGTACCGAACTGCTGATTTATAATGTATCAAAGGCCAATTGACATTTACATTTGAATCGAATTTTTTCAGTTCATCAATAATGTTATCATTCTGTTGGTCTTTTTTAGAGAGAGTTTTGTATAAGGCCCAAACATTCTTGTTTTTGTAGTCATTTCCCATTTGCTTGAATTGTTCGGCATACTTTTGTTCAAACTGTTTAAGTGTTAAAGTTTTTTTACCGGTTGATAATTCAATGGAACCTTTCTTCCAGTAAATAGCATCATACATTTCCTCGATAGTAGATTCTGCATTGAACTTATCTCGCACATCTTTATCTACTAACTTTATGAAATCCGTAGAAGCAATTTCTATTAATCTATATTGCGCTGATTGAAAACCGCTTGCAGGAAGTAATGCCATTCTAAATTTTAAGAATTGATCTTTTGCCATTCCATCAACCATAATATCAAATGATCGGGTAAGATTCTCAAAATACCGGTTCATTCGTAAAACTCGCTCAGCAAAAAAAGCAACATCAAAATTTTCTTTATTCGCTAATTGTTCCATCTCCAACAACACAAGTTTGAAATAAAGCTCAGTAATCTGATGATAAATGATAAAAACCTGTTCATCTGGAAAGTTGGTTTTCGAGTTTTGGAGACTTAATAAAGTGTCGATTTTTATATAGTCCCAATAAGTGAGGTAATCTGCATAAAGTAATCCATCAAGGTAGGAGACTAAGTCTTGTCCCATTGCTTGGTACTTCTCTTCCAGTTTCTCTAAACGCTCTTCAATCTCTGGTTTTAACTCCATAGCTTTTCTAATCGTGAAATCGTGTAAAACAAATGTACAAAACTTAATTATTAAGTTGTTTCCATATCAAATCTTTTAGTTCCATTAAGCCTGTATTGGCGACAGAGGAAATATATACATTTTGGATATCAGGTAACTCTTTAGAAATTTCGGCTTGCAATTCTGCATCAATCAGATCTGATTTTGTGATAGCCAGCAACCTGTTTTTGTGCAGTAATTCCGGATTATATTTCTCCAATTCTGACAATAGTATTTCATATTCTTTATTGATATCATCAGCATCTGCAGGTATCATAAATAATAGCATTGAATTTCTTTCAATATGTTTGAGAAAGCGTGTCCCCAGTCCTTTGCCTTTATGTGCTCCTTCAATAATTCCTGGAATATCAGCCATTATGAATGAGTGATGATCTCGATATTCTACAATTCCCAAATTGGGAACTAAAGTGGTGAAAGGATAATCTGCAATTTCAGGCTTTGCTGCTGATACAACCGAAAGCAGTGTTGATTTACCTGCATTTGGAAATCCTACCAACCCGACATCAGCAAGAATTTTTAGCTCCAATATTTTCCATGATTCACGGCCATCTTCACCAGGCTGAGCAAATTTGGGAGCTTGCTTGGTTGCTGTCTTAAAATGATGATTACCCAAGCCACCACGTCCACCATTCAATAATATTTTTTCTTCGCCATCTTCTGTTATTTCAAAATGTATTTCTTCAGTTTCATCATCCTTAGCTACAGTCCCCAAAGGAACTTCTAATATCATATCTTCTCCGTAGGCTCCTGTACTTCTGGATGCACCCCCATTTACTCCATTTTTTGCAATTATATGTTTTCTAAACTTGAGATGTAAAAGCGTCCAGAGTTGTTTGTTACCTTTTAAAATAATATGGCCTCCTCTTCCTCCATCACCTCCATCAGGCCCACCCTTGGAATTTAATTTATCTCTAAAGAAATGCTTAGATCCACTTCCTCCACGGCCAGAACGGCAGCAAATTTTAACGTAATCTATAAAGTTTGATTCAGCCATATAAATGAAAATAGGGGCGTATTTACTATACGCCCCTACAATTTAAAATATTTTTATAAAACCCTCCAAGAGTTTTAAACTCTTGGAGGGTTTTTTTGTTACCGCTTTATGAAGCTATTTGCTCAATTGCCTCGGTCAATTTATCGAATATATCATCGATAGAACCGATACCTGGAATTGCTGAAAATTTACCTTGACCTTGATAATAATCTGCAAGGGGAGCAGTTTTGTTGTTATATTCCTGAATTCTGTTCCTGATAATAGATTCATCAGCATCATCGCTTCTGCCTTCTGTCTCTGCACGTTTTAATAACCTGGATATCAATTCCTCATCATCAACTTGTAGTGCAAGCATTTGGTTGATACTGGTATTTTTTTCACTCAAGAGGTTATCCAGTGCTTCAGCTTGTGCTACTGTTCGTGGGAATCCATCAAAAATAAAGCCCTCCGCATCTGGATTGCCGTCAAGTTTATTACTGATCATTCCAATAACGATCTCATCAGAAACAAGTAAACCTTGATCCATAATTTTCTTTGCTTCAATACCAAGTTCCGTTCCTGCTGCAACCTCACTTCTTAGTAGGTCGCCAGTAGATAAATGTATAAGATTGAATTGAGCAACTAATTTTTTGGCTTGCGTTCCTTTACCCGCTCCCGGAGGGCCAAATAATACTATATTCAACATGCTTTCTTAATTAAGAATTAAACTTCGTGGCGCGAATTTACTGATTTTTTTCTCCTACTTTAAGTACTTGCCCTTCTTTTATATAGTTAAAATCCATTTCATTGAGTTTTTTAACATCATCTACCAAAATGCCATACATCGATGCAATACTATACAAGGTGTCACCGCCTTTTACAGTATGCAACCTGTATTTTGATACAAGTTCGCGATGTTTCTTTTTCTCCTTGTAACTTGGCTTGTCATTAATAACCCCATTCTCGACTTCTACAGCCTTATCAGAAGACAATGATCGGATATTGACCATGTCATTTTTAGAAATAGTTTTTTGAAGGGTTAGCCTTTCCCCAACAGTGGGCTGTGAGCTTAGTCTCATCCTATTCATTTTATAAAGATGAATCAATTTTACTCCATTTAATTGTGAAATTTCATACATACTTTCTCCCGGTTGTACAATATGAAGTTCTTTTGTTTTGGATTTATTATGCTTGGCTTCTAAATAAAGAATGTCCCCCTCTATAATTCTTGAGCTTCTACTAAGATCATTATAATCATAAAATTTCCATAAGGTTAATTTATGACGGTGTGCCAGTTTTAGATACGAGTCTGCGTAAGTTGAAACAACAGC
>JAESTI010000076.1 GCA_016763665.1 Bacteroidia bacterium
ATTCTATTGCTTTATCGTAATTCTTCTGAATAATATGGATGATCCCAATGTTATTTAATACGATACCTTGTCCGGTGATATAGCCAGATTCTTCATATATCCTTAGTGCAGATAAAAAATGCTCAATGGCTGCTTCATATTTTCCTTGATACTCAAAAAGAGTTCCAATGTTGTTTAGGTTTTTGCCTTGATTAATTTTTTCACCAAGTTTATTTCTATATACATTAGCTTTCATATAGTTCTCGATAGCGGCATCATATTTTTTCAGTATCTCAAGGATTTTTCCTTCCCCCTCCAGGCTTATAGCTATTCCTCGATCATAATCTATTTTTTCAGCTATAGCGTAAGCTTGGTGACAATAAATCAATGCATCTTGTTTTAAACTATCTTTTAATTCAAATCCAAACGCGACTAAAATATTAACTCTGTCAGTATCATTAATAATATTCGTTTTCAAGATATGATGAAGACTATCAATTCTATTATTAGTAGTACTATATAAAGTAGGGATATAGATAATAAGTAACCATATAATATGTAAGATTGGCCTTCGCATTTCATAGAATGAGTTATTAAATATCAACAATTGCAAATTGAAAAGCAAGGGTTCTGTTGCATTCCCTAGTAGTTCTTAATTAATAATAATTAATAGTACTTGTGGATTTCGCTCACTTATGGATTCAATAATTATTAACCCGTTGACCAATTGAATTGATATATTACTGAAAACCAAGGTCATGTTGAGCGGAGTCGAAACATCGGCCGAAAGATTTCGACTCTACTCAACCTGCCTGTTCGGTAGGCAGGTCTGACGTTCAATTAGTTACGTTTTCAATTGGTCAACGGGTTAATAATTAATATTACACCAAGGACCTATTTAGTCCTTTACAAAGGAATTTGATGATCATAATTTACCATCATGGTCTTATCTTAAAAGGTTCGATATTATTCCCGTCTTGCTAACTGATTGAGAATAGTTAATGAATTTTTGGCTGATCCTTTTTTATTACTTCCAATCTTTTCAGGAAATACCATTTTTGTATGATCCTTTTGGCACCAAGTGTATAGAATATGTACCTGTCTATGTTGTATCATAAAGATACTTTAGACCGTTATGAAAAACATAATATATTAATATTCAGCATGTTATATAAAATATAGCGTATGGAATAGTTTTGGAAGCTATAATGATAAGTTATTTATGATAATTCGAATTATTATTTTTCATATAAAAAGTAACCAATATAACATTTTGCAAATGGTATATATGTATTTATAATGTGGCTAAAAGTAAATCCATCGATTTTAGTAATGATATTTTTGATATTTCTATGTTTATTCAATAATATCAGCAAAGCTGCTACAATTACTGCTGCTGGCGATGGTAATTGGAATTCTACAACTGAAGATGCCCCCTGGCCTGGAGGTACGGTTCCGGCAACAACAGACGATATCATAACGGATAACCACTCAATAACGGTAACTGCTAATGCAACATGTGCTTCTATTGATGTGAAGCCGGCAGCAGGAGGGGGAAGTCCGACATTCACTGTTAATACAGGGATTACTTTTACAGTGACAGGCAATGTACAGCAATCTGCGAATAATGGAGGTTCATCTGCTACATTGACATTAAATGGAACGGCAGTTCTTAAAGTCGGTGGAAATTTTACTAACCACGCAGATGCTACATTTACCGCAGCTACAGGAAGTATTGTAGAATTTAACAGCAGCACAGCAAACCAATCTTTAAACAGTGGAGGTGATGCATTTGGAGAATTAAAAATCAATAACACCTTCTCAAACGGTGAAGTGGATTTATTAACGAATGCTATAACTATTAATGGTAAATTAACAATTTCGAATGGAACTTTAGACGATAACGGTTTACAAATAACTGGCAATGCTGACAATACATTTACAATGGCTGCAAGTACTGGTTTAATACTTGGCAGTGCAGCTACTGCAACAACTTATCCAACTGCTTTTACAGCAGCAAACATCACCATAAATGCATCAGCAACCATAAAATACAACTCAGATGCCGCTCAAACCATTTCAGGTGTAGATCCTTATGGTGATTTGAATTTAGTTGCAACCGCAGCTGTCACAAAAACTTTAGGGGCTGCTATTGATGTGAATGGAGATCTTACAATAGGGGCAAACAACACCTTAGATGTTGATAATACAAGCAATTATAAAATAAATGTTGTTGGGCACTTTACTAATAATGGAACTTATACTCAAAGAGCTGGAACCGTGGAATTTGATGGTGGTGCGAATCAAGACATCTTAGGTTCATCTACAACTACTTTCCATGATCTTAAGATTAATAATAGTAGTGGTGATGTAGATGTTACTGTTAATACAAGTGTGGATGGTACTTTAACCCTAACAGCAGGTGATATTGTTGTAGCCTCAGGCAAGCTACTTACTATTGAAGATGTTGATGATCCTGGATTTAGTGGTGGCAGCACTTCAACAATGATAGTTGGACCTGTTAAAAAGAAATACACCAGTACTACTGCAATTACCATTCCTGTTGGAAATGGTACAAAATATTTACCCGTTCAAATTGCCCCAAACGATGCCAACGCAACGCATTGGCTAGTTGAGTATAAAAGTTCTGCGCATGCAACCGCAACTGCTTGCAGTGACGGTTCAACTAGTTTAAAATATATTAGCGACACTGAACACCATATTGTAGATAGAACTTCCGGTACAACAGATGCAACGATTAGACTCTATTGGGATGCCAGTAGTGATGTTGAAGAAGCTAATATCAGTTCTTTAAGAATAGGGCATTATAATTCAGGAAGCGATTGTTGGGAAAATGCAAACACCACAGTTTCAACTAATACTACAGATGATTGGATTGAAGCAGCTATTACATCTTTTAGCCCATTTTCTTTTGCTTCAGTCACCAGCGGTGAACATTTTGGTTTACCTATAAAGCTTATCGATTTCTCAGCGGTAACAGATGGGCAAATAGTTCGTTTGAAATGGTCTACAGCTACTGAAATAAATAATGAGTATTTTACCATAGAGCGATCAGAAGATGGATTGCATTTTGAAACCATACATTTAATTGAAGGGGCCGGTAGTAGCAATAAAAAAATTGATTATACTGTTGTAGATGAAGATCCAATTCAGGGGATTTCATATTATCGCTTAAAACAAACTGATTTTGATGGGCAGTATGAGTATTTCCCTGTTGTTTCAGTTAATTTCAATCATACGGTTTTTGATCTTGCCGATATCTATCCTAATCCTGCGATGGATC
>JAESTI010000077.1 GCA_016763665.1 Bacteroidia bacterium
ACTTTTTGAGCTGTATTGTAATGTACATCACCCAATATTTCCGGATTCAAAATTCTTGAAGTTGAATCCAATGGATCCACAGCAGGATAAATTCCAAGCTCAGCAATTTTACGACTTAAAACCGTGGTTGCATCCAAGTGAGCAAATGTTGTTGCCGGTGCAGGGTCCGTCAAGTCATCAGCTGGAACATACACTGCCTGTACTGAAGTAATTGAACCTCTTTTTGTCGAAGTAATTCTTTCTTGCATAGCACCCATTTCAGAAGCCAAAGTTGGCTGATAACCTACAGCTGAGGGCATCCTACCTAAAAGTGCTGAAACTTCAGAACCAGCTTGTGTAAATCTAAAAATATTATCAATGAAGAAAAGTATATCTCTTCCTCCTGATTCTTCATCACCATCCCTAAAATATTCAGCAACTGATAAACCTGAAAGCGCAACCCTTGCACGTGCACCCGGAGGTTCATTCATTTGACCAAAGATCAATGTTGCTTGAGATTTAGCTAATTCTGCTTTGTCTACTTTAGAAAGATCCCAACCTCCTTCTTCCATGCTCTTATCAAACTCTTCGCCATATTTGATAACTCCTGATTCGATCATCTCTCTAAGCAGATCGTTGCCTTCACGAGTTCTTTCCCCTACACCTGCAAATACAGAAAGACCTTCATAACCTTTTGCAATATTATTGATCAATTCCATGATCAATACAGTTTTACCAACTCCTGCACCACCAAACAACCCGATCTTTCCACCTTTTGAATATGGCTCTAGTAAATCAATAACTTTAATACCTGTAAAAAGCACTTCCGAAGCAGTTGACAAGTCTTCATATTTTGGTGCGTCACTATGAATTGGTCTTCCCTCACATTCATCCAAATCTCCAATTCCATCAATTGGATCCCCGATCAAATTAAACAACCTACCTTTTATCTGGTCGCCTGTAGGCATTTTTATAGGAGTTCCTGTATCTGTAACTTCAGTTCCTCTTACCAATCCTTCTGTGGAATCCATAGAAACTGTTCTTACAGTATTTTCACCTAAATGTTGCTGCACCTCAAGAACCAATTTTGAAATTCCTTTTCTTTCAATTTCCAAAGCATCATAAATATTGGGCAGGTCTGATCCCTCATCAGAAAAACTAACGTCTACAACCGGGCCAATTACTTGGATTACTTTTCCTTTATTTGCCATTATTTGGATAGTTTAGATTATGATTTAACTAGTGTTTCAAATTAGGCTGCAAAGGTATGGAATTATTAAGGAAATTCAAATAGTGAATTTATATTTTTCAACTACCTAATTAAGCCTTATAAAATTTGAATAAATACTACGTAGAAAGAATTTATTGAACCCCCGAGAAATCATATCTCTTTAAACTTCTCATTAAGATCATTAACAAAATTCAAAATTTCGTCTTTTCCCTTTTTGCTTTTTGCTGATGTTTCAAAAACCTGAGGTAATTCTTCCCATTCAAACAAAAACTGCTGTTCGAACTTATGGAAATTCTTTTGCCAAATATTCGGCTTTACTTTATCTAGCTTAGTGAATGCCAGCACAAAAGGTATCTGGTTAACTCCTAACCATTCCAAATATTCCAAATCAATTTTCTGAGGTTCTAGTCGGGCATCGATCAGCATAAATACACATTGCAGGTTAGTTCTATTAAGTAAATATCGCTTAATAAAACCGTCCCATTCCTTTCTGTCAGTTTTACTGGTTTTGGCATATCCAAATCCGGGCAAATCTACCAAGTACCACTTTTGGTCTATTTTAAAATGATAAATTAACTGAGTCTTTCCCGGTTTTACAGATACTTTCGCCAACTTGTTAATGTTGGTTAACATATTGATCAATGAAGATTTGCCCACATTGGAACGGCCCCAAAATGCATATTCCGCGAGATTTGGTGGAGGACACTGATCTAGTTTGTTGGAACTGGTAATAAATTCAGCGGTCTTAATCATCGTCACCTATTTTGGATTTCTTAACTACAGCAGCAGATATATGTATGCTTATCTCATATAGAAGTAATAAAGGAAAGCTGATCAATAACTGACTTACGACATCAGGAGGAGTAATAATTGCGGCTAGCGCCAATATGGTAACTATGGAATGCTTGCGATAAGTGCGCATTAATTTTGGAGTAATTAATCCAATTTTTGATAGAAAATAAACACCTAACGGAAGTTCAAAAATCAATCCGCAAGTTAAAGTTAACATGGTAATGGTAGAAATATAGGACCCCAATGTAATTTGATTAGACACTTCTTCGCTTACCTGATATGAGCCTAAAAAATTAATACTCAAAGGAGTTATTAAATAATAGCCAAAAAGCACTCCGGATATAAAAAGAAAAGATGTCCAAAACACTACGGCTTTAGTATACTTCTTTTCTGATTTATGCAAACCTGGCTTTACGAATCTCCATATTTCCCAAATAATGTAAGGGGAAGCAACCACTATACCCAACACCACTGACACTAATATATGCTTTGTAAATTGGCCTGTCATCTGAATATTAGAAACCACAAATGGTATTTCTTCTATACATAAGGCCTCTCCCAATTGTAGTTTTTGCGATAGTAAACAAAACATCTTATAGGTAATGAACTCTACATTCTTTGGAGCTAAAATTATCACATCGAAAACAAACCTTTTGTTTAAAAACGCAACAATAGCCACCACCAAAATAGCAGATACGGATCTTACCAAATGCCATCTTAATACCTCAAGATGATCCACAAAGGACATTTCAGATTTTGAATCCAACTCAGCTGTCATAGTTTAAAAATAAGGCAAAGAAAGTTAATTTTTTAGTACTATTCCTATAACGTAACCTTGTTATTTTTGGCCGTTCTCGTTATTTTGTAATTTTCTCTTGCAAATCGTCCAAATAAACCAAAATTATTCGTCTATTTGCTTGCAAATATCTAAAAGTTATAGTAACCTTGCACCTATCGGAATAAACCATAATCTATATAAACTTCGATAGATTTAACAAAAAATTTACAGTTATGAAAAACACTCTTCTTGCATTATTTGCCAGTTGTTTAATTTTAGTTTCTTGTGGTGATGGTTCTCAAACCGGATCTTCATCTTCTAATGATGGACCTAGAGAAGCAAAAGGAGACAAGGTTTATGGTGGCATATTGAGAGTCGCTGAAAATGAAGACATTCAAAGTTTATATCCTCACAAAATACTGGATGCCATAACTTGGAGATTAGCTACCCAGATTTACGAAGGGTTGGTTAAATTCAAGCAATCTGCACCGACAGAAGTTATGCCCGCATGTGCAGAAAGTTGGGATTTGGACGAATCAGGTACAGTCTACTCATTTAAGTTACGAAAAGGAGTTTATTTTCATGATGACCCATGTTTCGCAGACGGAAAAGGAAGGGAAGTAACTGCTAATGATTTTAAATATTGCTTCGAACTTCTTTGCACACAATGGCCCGATAATCATGCTTTCGGTTTAACATTTAAAGATAGAGTTAAAGGAGCCAATGCCTATTATGCAGGAGAATCTGAAGGAGGAATTGAAGGAATAAAAGTAATTGATGATCACACTTTACAGATCACACTTGAAAATCCTTATTCTCCGTTTCCATATATTCTCGCATCACCTTTAACTGCTGTGTTTCCACATGAAGCTTATGAAAAATATAAAATGGATATAAAAGTTGGTTCTGGTCCTTTTTCGCATGCAGGATCAGTTGAAAATCAATCAACTACATTGGTAAGAAACCCAAAATACTACGGTAAGGATGCTGATGGAAATCAGCTTCCATATCTTGATTCAGTTGAAGTAAAGATCATCCATATCAAAAGCAAGGAACTTACTGAATTCAAAAAAGGAGAGTTAGATATGATCTACGGCTTACCCACAGAATCAATAATTGAAGTACTTGAGCAAGGAACTGGGGTTGGCACCAAATACACGGTTCAAAGAGATCCTGAAATGTCTATTCAATATTATGAATTCTTGAACCAAGGAAGTGTATTTGAAAGCAAAAAGGTTAGACAAGCATTTTCTTACGCAATTGACAGAACAAGAATTGTAGAATATATATTGAAAGGTGAGAGCGAAGGACCTGGAATTTATGGCGTTACTCCTCCTACATTTAAAGGTTATGATATAACCCAAATTGAAGGTTACGAGATCGATCTTGATAAAGCCCGCCAACTTTTGGCTGATGCCGGGTATCCAGACGGGAAAGGATTCCCTAAAGTTGTACTGGAGTACAATAGAGGATCTAGAAATCAAAAAGTTGCATTAGAAATCCAAAAACAACTTCAAAACAACCTTAATATCAACTTAGAAATTAGCATTGTTTCATTAGCTCAGAAAATAGAAAGATCTCAAAATGGCAAGCTTGAGTTCTTTAGATCAGGGTGGATAGCTGATTTTCCAAGTCCTGAGAACTTCTTAATGTTATTGTATGGTAAAAACGTACCAGAAAGTTTGGATGAACCTTCTTATCCTAATACTTGTCGTTATGTAAACCCAGAATTTGATGCGTTGTTTGAAAAAGCGCTTTCTGCAGCAACTGAAGAGGAAAGTAATCAATTTTTTATGGCAGCTGAAAAACTGGCAATGGCTGATGCACCAATGATCATTTTATGGTATGAGGAAAGTTATAGATTGCTACAACCATATGTTCAAGGTGCAGAAAATAACCCGATGCAGTATAGGGATTATTCGGTTACCTACTTTAAAAAACCGGCTGCTAACTAAGTTCCTTTAAAACTTAAATAAAAAAAGCTCCTGAATAGGAGCTTTTTTTATTAGCAAAACATGGACCTTAACAATCTATACTATATTCCTTTTTTACATGTCCTTTAAGTTTCTTTACCTCTTGTTGTAATACCTTAAATCCATCCTTAGCTGCCAACTCATTACTTTCTTTAACCTTTATTTCTATAGACTTTGCTATTTCTGCAATACTTCTTGCTCCAATAAATGCAGAGGACCCTTTTAGGGTATGTATACCAAATTGAACTTGTTCAAGATCTTTTTTCTTAAATCCATCATTGATCGATTTTTCCAACTCAATAAAATCATTAAAGTAAGATAGAATGACCTTTTCAAAAGCACTTCCGTCTCCTTTTCCGAGTTTATTAATGTTATCTACAATTTCCCTATTTAGTAATTCAATTGAGCTAATTTTAAGGTCATGTCCATTATCACTGGAAACTAATTCATGAGAATCAGCACTGTCCTTGTTTATCACCCATTTCTCTATTACTCTCCTAAGTTCTTTGCTATCAATAGGTTTTGGTAAATAATCATTCATCCCCTGCTCTATAAATCTTTCTAAATCCCCAGCCATAGCATGTGCTGTTAATGCAACAATAGGAGGAATGTCCTTATCAAGTTTCTTGATCTCTTGTGTTGCGGTAATGCCATCCATCACTGGCATGTGTATATCCATAATTATCAAATCATAATCATGGTTTTTAACTTTACTAATCGCTTCTTTACCATTATTGGCAAATTGAACAGAGCATCCTAACTTTTCTAGCATTAATGCAATCAACTCTTGATTTATGACATTATCTTCAACAACTAATATCTGTACATCTCCAAGATTTATGTTTTCACCTAATAGTTGGGCATCTTCACTTTTTACTTCAACAGGTTCCTCTCCTAATAACGCTTTTAATAAAGTTACCGGATTTAAAGGATCGATCGCAATAAAGATAGCGTTATCAATTTCTTTTGCTTTACCTCTATTTTTTGATTTACTCAATATAATGATCAACTGGTCATCCAACTTATCAATTGCACTCTTAATATCAGATTTTAGCGCTTCATCATAAAAAACAATTGTATTGATCTTCTTATCTGATTTCATCAATGAAAGAGATGTTTCAATCGAATCAGCCTTTACCGCATTCCAGTTCCATCGGTCAAAAACTGCACTTATATCATCTACCTTATTGTCATTTAAGTTAACAAACAGAACAAGGCTACTGTCAACTTTTGCCTGCCCTGATGCAATTTCAGGTTCAAAAGTAAACCAGAAGTTACTCCCTTTATCTTCTTCGCTTTCTATCCCAATTTCACCTCCCATTAGTTCAATGATCTTAGCAGAAATCGATAATCCTAAGCCAGTTCCGGGAACCTTAGTTGTTTGTTCTGTTTCAATTTGGGAGAACTCTTTAAATAATTTATCCTGATCTTTTTCAGAGATACCCACCCCGGTATCAATGACTTCAACCTTCAATGTTTTGGAGTTTTCTAGCGTAGACAACTTAATATCAATGGTACCATTTTGAGTAAATTTTATGGCATTACTTATCAAATTATTAAACACCTGCATCAACCTGACTTCATCTGCAATAATAGTCATGGGAACATTCTCATCAATTTTAAATTTGAGAGCATTTCCATTTCTTTTTGCCTGAGCATCAAAAAATAATATCAAATTCTCTAGGGTAAGTAATAAGTTCACCGACTCTTTATTAAGCTGCATTTTACCTACTTCCAGTTTTGAAAGGTCAAGAATATCATTTAACAAGGTTAACAGCAACTCTGAAGATTTCTTGATTGTTTGGGTATAATACAACTGCCTGTCTGTCAGTTTTGAGTCCATTAACATATTGATCATCCCTATCACAGCATTCATCGGTGTTCTGATCTCATGACTCATTTTCGCTAAGAAATCACTCTTAACTTCAACTGCTTTTTGTGCCATCTCATTCTCACGAGTTCGTTGAAGTAGGATTGATTCAAATTTTATTTTTCTGATCTTGGCTTTAATTCTAACGTTATAAACTGTATTTATAACCAAACCAATGATACTAACAGCTATCAGATAAAACCACCAGGTTTGCCAGAAAGGAGGTGTAATCTCAAAACTGTAACTCGTAGCTTGCTTATTCCAGATGCCCTCATCATTACAAGCTCTTACTTTGAAGGTGAATTTCCCTGCAGGAAGTTTTGAATAGGTTACGAAGTTTTCCTTCACTGGTGGCGACCATTCCTCATCAAAACCCTCTAACTTAAATAAATACTTTACCTTTTCAGGAACTCTTAAACTTACACCAATAAACTCGAATGTTAAATGATATTGTGTATAAGGAAGTTCTAGCCCAATAGGAAGCTTGTACCAAGTAGAAACACTATCAGCGTATTGGCTCCAATCTACATTTTCAAAGAATAACTTAATGTTGGTAATATGAGTCTTTGGCTCCAATAAGTTAATATCATCCTTTTGAGAATCATACTTTACTGCTCCATTCACAGTTCCAAACCAGATGTTTCCTTTTGCATCTTTACAAATTGCATTTTGATTGCACTCAATGCCGCTAAACCCTTCCAATTTTCCATACTTCTTGATCTTACCAATTTGAACTTCATTAAAACCAAAATCATAGTAAACCTCAATTTTACTTATTCCTTTAATGGTTCCTACCCACAAGTTACCTTTATCATCAAACACCATAGAAGTAACTGCATCATCACTTAATCCACTTTCAGAATTGATGTATATCCAATCAAATTTTTTCTGTTTGCGATTTTCTATTTTGGCTTGTGAATCAATAACATCCCTGCCAAAATTATTTCTTAATATACTTATTCCACCACCGTAAGTTCCAAACCATACGTTACCCAATGCATCTTCAGCAACAGAATACACTCTATCATCACTCAATCCTCTTTTTTTATCTATGTATTCAAAAGCATATCCATCATATTTGATAGCACCTATTCCAGAAGTTCCAAACCAGATATCTCCTGATTTATCCTGATGTATACATTTTATTTCACTTTCATTCATTTTACCTTCATTGTAATGGGTCATCACATCTCCATTGTATTTACTTAACCCCCTGGTCTTGCCTATCCAAATATTACCTTCCCTATCTTCATACATTGACATAATGTGATTACTCTCTAAACCTGACTGGAAATCATATATATTATCACTATTCCTTTCTAAAAGGCTAATTCCCGAATAAGTTCCGAACCACATGGTTCCCGATTTATCCTGTAATAAAGACCATATTTGATTGTTATTTAGACCGTCAGTTTCATCATATCGTTTAAATATTTTTCCATCATAACGATTAATTCCACCCCCTAAAGTACCAAACCATAGTTCCTGATTATCATCTTCAATGATAGAAATCACCTCATTTTTACTCAATCCATCCTTTTCAGTATAATGAGAAAATACTTCTTCATTAAATTTACTAATACCACCTCCTTCTGTTCCAAACCACATATTCCCTTCTCTATCTTCAAGAATTGACCATACAATTCCATTACTCAAACCTTCCGCTTCATTAAATGACTTGATCTCAACTGGCTCTTTTTCGTTATTTTGAAATTTAATTCTGTTAACACCTCCTCCAAAAGTTCCTGCCCAAATATCTCCTCCACTATCTTCAAACAAGGAAATAACCCTCGTATTACTTAATCCCTCATTCACAGAAAACTGTTCGAATACCTTTCCATTGAATCTATAAGCTCCTCCACCTATTGTGGCAAACCAAATATTTCCAATTTTATCCTGTATTAAAGAGTAAGTTCTTAGATCATTAAGTCCATTTTCGTTATTGTAAGAAGTAAATTCTTTACCATCAAATTTGATTAGCCCATTTTCATTTGTTGCAAACCAAACATTACCCTCTTTATCTGTTAGAATGGATCTGATGATATTATCTGTAAGTCCTTCATAACAATTCTTATCTTCATTGGGACAATCTTCAGTAACATATCTTGTAATTGTAAACAATGAATCTTTTGAGAGATCTTGTACAGAATTGAATTTAAGATGAGCAACACCCTTTCCATATACGCTTACCCACATATACCCCATTTCATCTTGGGCAAAAGAAAGAATTGAATTATTTATCAAAAAATCGCTATCTACTTGAATGAACTTCTTTCCATCATAAATATTAAGACCTTTATATGTTGCTATCCATATATTTCCATTTCTGTCTTTTGCAATTTTCCAAATTTGATTGTTAGATAGCCCATCCCGTTCGTTGATATGCAAAAATTCTTTACCATTAAA
>JAESTI010000078.1 GCA_016763665.1 Bacteroidia bacterium
TATGTGAAGGCTCTCTTTATTTGCATTATCTATCCATCCATATAAATGAAATAGAGTTAAATAAAGAAATAACCAAAGTGAACTGATCCATTTCGATTGGGTGATCTTGAAAATCATAAACCCTGAAAATAAAGCGGTAATAAACATTGAAAGTAATGAGAGGCCTCGTAAAACCGGAATAGACAATCCAAATATATCGGTCCAGAGTTTTCCAATGACATAGAAGCCGGGGGTATAAATCCAGCTTGAGAATTCTTTAGATGGATAGGAATATAAATTTACTCCTTTATTCCACATCCAGATCATCGTAGCGTGAACTCCTTCTTGATGCTCTACACTTAAAGGAACGAATAGTCTTGAGATTATGGTTGGAATTACAAAAGCAAGTACGTAAGATACTATCGCAATAGCAGTGAAATACGATATGTATTTGTAATATTTGCTCACTTATGTGGGTTTTTACATTGTAAAATCAGGAATTTATATGGAAAACTACAGATAATTAAATTCTTCAAATGAAGACAAGAATAATTGTGACTGGTAAAAAAAACATTTATTAATAACACTCATTTTGAAACAGAGTCTTCTAGATACTCCTCCTCAGTATTAATATTCCAGATATTTTCTTTATCGGTATCATGATTGATGATATTGTCTACAGCAGTCATTGCAGTGAGCATGGAATGATCTTGATTGTTGTATTTATGCATACCTCCTCTGCCTATTAGAAATAAGTTTTCAAAGGAACTTAAATATTTTTTTATTTCATCCAAGCGATCGTAGGATCCAAAGTAAACAGGATAACTGTTTCCTTCCCTGATCACAGTTGAGTCCAATACATCCGTATCTTTAATAAAATTTATTTTGATAAGTTCTTTTATGGCAAAATTTGCAACATCTTCATCTGATTGCCTCCATAAGTTATCATTCAAGTCACAAAAATAATCTAAACCTAACCACACTTTGGAGCTATCATCTAGCATGTATGAACTAAAATTGTTGTAGATAACGATTCTTCCAAGCTTTACATCCTTTTCTTGTACATAAATCCAATTATCAGGAATAACACCATTTGTGGTGGTGATATTTGTGTTATTGGAAACATTTAACTTTTCGACCAGCAAGCCGACAGAAATAAAATGTCTGTAGGGTAGCCCATTTGCAATATTTATAATTTCCTGTGAAGGACCATCTTGAAATGCTTTCATAAAGTGCTTTACAGGCATTGTAGAAAAATAATAGTCACCGGTTATATTGATTGAAGAGTTTGTATTTACATCTTTGATCTCTATAGTACTAATGGAGTTTTGTTCAACCTTAACTTTTGTTACTTCCTTGTGAAAATGAATTTCACCTCCTTTTTCTATGATGATTTTAGCAACCTCTTCCCACATTTGACCTGTTCCAAGTTTGGGATACATAAAATGTTCTACCAGACTTGTTTTAATGTTCTTTTGTTCAATAGAGTTATTTTTTTGAAAAGTTTTTTTTATAGAATCTGAAATGGCTTTACTGATTGACAAATCTTTAATCCTTTGCACTCCCCATTCAGGACTAATTTCATTGCAAGGAACTCCCCATACTTTATAGGTATAATCCTTAAAAAATGTTTGGTACAATTCTTTCCCGAAACGGCTGATCATAAAATCTTCTAATGACTTTACTTCTTTTATGGGAAATATCTTTACATACAAATAACTTAACAGAATTTTGAATGATGAGTACAAGCCTAACTTAAATAAAGTTTGTATAGACAACTGAACAGGGTAATTAAAAAGCTTTCTGTTATAAAGAATTCTTGTAAAGCGGTTCTTTACCAACATCACCTTGTCCTCTTCTGTTGGATTTGGGCCATCTTCATTTAGATGGATAGCCCTTTTCTTACTTTGATAAGCTATTTCCACATCCAGGTTCTCATTACCCGGTGAGCCTTGAAGAGGCAATATATTTTGCCACCATTTAAGCACTTTCTCTGACTTTGAGAAAAAGCGGTGAGGACCAATGTCAATTTTGTATCCTTTATAATCAACAGTTTTTGCCAATCCACCAACTTGACTGCCTTTTTCATATATAATTGGCTTTATGTCTGTACGGTGAAGTAGCTCGTAGGCTGCAGTGAGTCCGGCTGGTCCAGCACCTATTATTATGGCGGTTTTTTTATTCAAGTTATATGGTTATCCTTTGAATATCAATAATTTCTCTATCAGGGGTCATCTGAAATACAACTGCTTTTTGTTGATTAAATTTTACCAAAAATGACTTGACTTCTTCCATGTTATCACAAAAAGTAACATTTCTTTTGGCGTAAAAATGAAGCTGTGGACATATCAGATACTCAGCATCAGTGCCTGTTACAATTACAACTTCATCAGGTTTGGCAGCTTTTCTTATTTCCGTTCCTACTGTCTCATACTTTGGATCAATGTAATCCCTGTTAT
Organism: Bacteroidia bacterium; assembly: GCA_016763665.1. The sequence continues at coordinate 2,439 of JAESTI010000078.1, forward strand.
TTATCTTGTAATAATGAACAATACAAAAAACCAAAGTTATCCCGATGCCTATATTCAAAAATAACTTTTTTTGATCTAACAATTTGTAGTATATCACGGATAAAAGAATGCTAAAAAACAGTGAGGTTTTGAAAGTCGAAAAGCTATGAATAGATGTAAAATTAAAAAATATAAAATGGTGTAGCTGTACAGGAACTATGCAGAGTATTATTAATAACAGTTCACTTTGGTTTAGGAGTTTCTTTATGGACTTTCTATAGATCAGTGTGGTAGTAATTAAAAATAATACCAGCATCATCAAGAAATAGGGCGAAAATTCCCATACATAGCTGGTAAATATTTCTTTGTATGATTGAAAATTGAACAGGGAGAGGTTTCGATCAGTAAGGTTACTGGTGCCGCTTCTGTAAAGATATTTTGAAGTCAATTCATTCATTAAACATTCAAATCCACATATTGTTGAATATTGCATAGCTATTAACAAAATAGCAGCAACAGTTGAAACAATAATAGAAAGTAATATTTTAGTATAAACTTTTTGTGATCGTAGTTTAACTAAACAAATTAAGCAGGTTAGCAAGGAGAAAAATATTCCTATCCATTCCGTATAGATCATAAAAAAATTAACAACTCCTAAACCAATGATCCATTTCACAGAATGTTGTTTATGGATGATTATTTTTAGAAGTATAAATATTCCAATGATCCAGATAGTTTGTACTAATATGTCTACAAAATAGATATTGGTATGATACCAAAGTGTTGTTGGCATAAACATATAAAATAGGGTACCCACCATTGCTGGATAAAATATTTTACCCTTATCATTAAAATTATAAACTAGAGAGATGATACGATAAACAAACAAGCAGGCTATAAAGTGTAATAGTATGTTGAATATTTGTAACGATACTACTGTAGGGGAAATATTGAATACTTGAAATGTAAAATAAGGGAATAGAAATGCAAACGGGGGATATGAAACATAGTAATAATTATTTTCAGCATCAGGCAATCTGCCAAGATCTGATTGGAATTGATCACCTTTATTATGGTAAGTGAATACAGGATTATAATTAAACTTACTTATTCCGTCATCATTCCAAATTTGTAAGGTTATTAATGTATGGGCTGTTATCCACTCGTGATGCTCCGACAATGGCCTATCAATATTCTGAAAGCGAATAACAATTGATATTGCAAAAAGTAATATGAGAATTAATATTGTCTTATATTTCTGCAAAAGTTGATAGTATTAACGACTTGGCAAAACAATAGCAAATTTTCTAAAGTTAATAATTCGTTGAAAAATAGAAGGTATACTTTTTCATTGCTTGTTGTTGGAAGCTTAGTAATGGTGTTGTTCATAGGATATATACACTTAACCATAAATGATCCATTCGAATATCCATTAAATGAAACAGAGGCTTTTATTGTTAATGATTCATATGAAATTGGAGAAAACATCAAAGTTTATGTTCATACCGGGATAGGTGCTACGGCAAATCTCACAAGATTAGGAAAACAAGCTGAAGTTATTGATTGGACACATGATGTTGCACCAACCACACAATCACCAATATTTGATCCTGAAAAAGGATTTTTATGGGAAAAATCTTTTGAAGTAGAAACTGCAACTCTTAAGCCCGGGATGTATGTGTTGTCTGTCAAACCTCGAGATGAATCTTATCCTGTGAATATTCCTTTTATTGTGAAGCCCAAAATTGTTAAAAAAATATCAGTTATAGCCAGCACAAACACTTGGCAGGCTTATAATGCTTGTGGAGGGATATCAAGCTATACTGATTTTAGAACTCCAAGATATTTAAAAGCATTGTATAAAATGTTAGGATATGATTATCTACAACAGCGATTTTTACCTTTCTCACGGCCGTACCCTGTTTATGAGGAGTTGGATGATTTATGTTTTGCAGCAGATACACATTATTCTCATACTGCGAGAGGTGAATGGGTGGCACTTGCATTTTTAGAACAACATGGATTTGAATATGGGGTGTATTCAGATCACGATTTCGCTATAAATAAAAAGATTCTTCAATCTGATCTTATAATATTTCAAGTTCATACTGAATATTGGTCTGAAGAAATGAGGGAAAATCTAAAAGACTATTTGGATGGTGGTGGTCATGCTATTTTCCTTGGCGGAGATAATATGACACGAGATATTGAGTTTTATGAACATGGAATTATCATTAATAAAAAACCATTTGATCGGGATAACATTGAGCAAATGATTGGTTCTCAGTTTTCACATGAAGGGTTCAATACGTTTGCCCCATATCAAGTTATGAATCCAGATCATTGGGTTTTTGACAGTATCGAAATACATAATGGAGATATAATTGGAGAATACAGTTCGAATTATAATGGAAAACAATTTGGCGCTTCCGGTTGGGAAACAGACAAACATCTTGGAATTAACTATCAAACAATTGTTTTGGCAAAAGGACAAAATGATAAAGGCGGAGCGCACATGGTATTTACCGAAACTAAAAATAGTGGTTGGGTTTTTAGTTCAGGGTCGATTGCATTTGCAGGAGCAATGTTTCACGATGCTGTAATTAATAGAATGATGGTGAATCTCATTAATGATCCTCTAAAAAAAGTCGATTAATTTATAATTACATTTTCACGTGTTCAATCATCTTATCTGATTAGTGAGTTTTTGTAAATCTGCTTTTGATACAAACGAAGGAATTATATGGATAAGGGAAAAAGCTTCATTAGAAAAATTTCTAATTTTAAAGTACTGATAGGATATATTTTAGAGTCTCTAAATGTAATTAAACAAGGTTATACTATTAGAGACAAAATAATTCTAATCCTCTATTTTTTAAAAACCCCTATTTTTCTTGTTAAAAGTTTACTTACTGGCAAATTATTAAGAGAAATAGAAGCAGAAGACAAATTTCTTGTTGGTGATGTAATCTTAAAGAACAAATATGGAAAGTATTATTGCGGTAATAATATTTTGACAGTTTATATCGCGGATGAAAATTATGAAAAACATCTATTTCCTTATCTGGAATTAAAAGATGGACTGTTTATTGATGTAGGCGCACATATAGGAAAATATACTATAAAATTGGGAAAAACTGGTAGCAATAAAGTAATAGCTATAGAACCTGAAAAAAATAACTACAATTTTCTTGAAAAGAATGTTCAATTAAACAGCCTAGATAATGTTACAA
>JAESTI010000079.1 GCA_016763665.1 Bacteroidia bacterium
TCATTACACAGTTTATCAATATCATCTTTGCTTTTCGTTTTCAACAATACTGAGAACAAACCCGGAGCATTTTTCATTTGTTTTTTAGCCAATTCATATTGAGGATGAGATTTTGAATAAGGATATATCAGGCGTTCAATCTGAGAATGGTTTTCTAAATATTCAACAACCTTTTGAGTTGTATCAACAATCCTTTCCATTCGTAATGGGTAGGTTCGTAAACTGCGTAACATTAGCCAGGCATTAAAAGGAGATATAATTCCACCATAAATCATAAATTCATCATAAAAAATTCTATCCGTTATTTCTTTTGAAGAACACAAAACCCCGGCAATAAGATCACTGTGACCACCAAAATATTTTGATGCAGTATGAACCACAATATCAATACCCATCTCAATGGGAGCTTGGTACAATGGGCCTGCATAGCTATTATCTATTATTGTAATCAGCTCATTTTTTTTTGCCAATTTGGCTACTGCAGCTATATCCTGAAGTTCAAAAAACAGAGAAGTCGGACTCTCCAAATAAATTAAACTGGTATTGTCTCTTATTGCATCTTCAAAATTTTCAATTCTTGTACCATCGATCATAGAAGTTTCTATGTTATATTTTGGAAGCAGATTGTTTAATAATTTATAAGTCCAGCTATAAGGATTTTTAACGCAAATGATGTGTTGCCCCGCTTTGACATTGGCCAGAACTGCCGTAGAAATTGCTGCCATACCAGATGTAAAAATGAGTGCATCCTCTGCTTTTTCTAATGCGGCAATTTTTTTTGAAAGAATATCAGTTATGGGATTATTTCCTCTTGTATAAATGGAACATTCTTTCTCATTTGATACGGCTTTTCTGAGTTCCTCAACTGTATTGAAAGCGAAATTACTCGTTTGAATTAAAGGTGGAGCTACAGCATTATAATAATCTGCTCTCTCCTCGCCAAGCTGGTTAATGATGTATGATATGTCCATGGCTTTTGTTTTTTGAATGTTAGCTTTCGACTCATGTGAGAATTCAGGGGGCTAATCTTTATGACGTTAAATTTTCAATGCTCAATTCTCATTTGGGTCCTTGAAAATCGTAAATATCTGTTTTAATCCGCACAAATCCGCTTGCATCTGCTGTTAAATAACAACGGATTTGAGCAGATATGAACGGATAATAGCAGATTAATATTTCATTTACTCACTATGTACCTTAATTAATAAGCTGGGTTTACCCATAATTAACTATTTTTTGAGGAGATACTGTTTTTTCTTTTAAAATAATAATAAACAGGAACTCCAAGTAGTAACAGACTTAATCCCGCCACTGCCTGTGCTGGCTTTTCTATCAAGATGCTTACAATCAAAAATAAAGACACACTAATGAATATTAATGGAGTTAATGGATATCCCAGGGTTTTATAGGTGTCTCCTGAAAACTTTTTTCTTCTTCTAAAAACAAAAATGCTAATGGCTGCAAGCGTAAGGAATATGCTATCGATGTAAATCAAATAAGCAAGCAGGTTTTCAAAGGTTTTCCAGAATAAAAGTAATAAGATCGCCACCGAAGATTGTATCAAAATCGCAAAAACCGGAGTCTTGTATTTGGGATGAATTTCTGCTAGTTTTCTAAAAAAAATACCATCTTGAGCCATCGCAAAATATATCCTGGGAGCAGATAATGTAAAAATGCCTGCTGTACCAAAAGTAGAGATGACGATGATTATCGCGATAACTATTCCTCCGATGGGCAAAAATGTATTAATTGCATCTGCAGCAACTCTTTCAGAATTGGCAATGGCAGAAACAGGTAATAGATGCAGGTAAGCTATATTTGTTAAGATATAGATACAGGCCACAACCAATGTCCCAATGATCATCGCCAAAGGTACCGTGCGAGCTGGATTTTTTGCTTCACCGGCAAGGAAAGATGCATGCTGAAATCCTCCGTAGGAAAAGATCACACCTATCAATGCCAGCCCAAATGCACTGGTTAAGTTAGTAGGTACTTCATAATTATTTAGTTCAAAATATTTGATCTCTGTTGTTCCAAATAGAATTCCTGTTACAATAATGCCTACAATACCCAGCAACTTAAGTCCTGTGAATACATTGGAAAACAATTCCCCTTTTTTTACCCCGAATATATTGATGATGGTAACAATGACAATTAATGAAACAGCTATCACAATTTTTCCTGTTTCACTTAAGGGTATGATAAATCCCAAATAATAGGCACAAGCAATACTTAGTGCAGCAATTGCTCCTGTATTTACCACCAATAAGTTTGCCCATCCAAAAAGAAACGCCACAAAATCATTATATGCCTCTTTTAAATAAACATAAATACCACCTGCACCTGGAAATCTGGCACCTAACTCTGCGAAGGTGAGTGCTCCTGTAACAGCAACTAATCCACCAATTCCCCATATCAATAAAATGAATATTGGGTTCTTTAAATATCCGGCAATATGAGCAGGTGTTAAAAAAATACCCGAACCAATGCACGAGCCTATCGCTACCATTGTCAACCCGTAGAGGGTCATCTCTTTCTTTGATCTGGGTTTTTGCTGGTGTTCCATTTTATAGCGTTTACTAAGCGTCAGGGCAAACGCATGAATAATTGCAATTTTCAAAAAACAAATAAATTCCAGAATCGGTCATTAGTTATTAGTCATTTGGCATTAGTCATTAATATATCAGTTACATTTGCGCCTATATTATTTATTAAACTTAAGAATTAGAAAATTTGAAATTAGAAGAATTAAAAGAGTATGATTTATCAAAAATATAGATTACATCGGCAAAAAGTTAAATAATTACATTAAATCTATTGACAATCAAATCGCCACACAAATGACTAAATTGTTATTTCTGATTTATTGATAATACCATGTTGAAACTTTCACGAGTTTGCTCTGTATTATGCGTAAACCTGCGCTCCATCAACAATCTCATAATTATATACTGAAGGGGCTACTTTATATTTATTAGAATATGCTGTCACTATATATTTTTCAAATCCATTGCTTAGTTCCTTTTTGACTAAATTTAGAGTACATCCACCAAAACCACCTCCCAGCATTCTACTTCCAATACATCCACCAAAGTTTACTGCCTCATCCGCCAAAAAATCTAATTCCTCACAACTAACATCATAATTGTTTTTTAATGAATAATGAGATGCTGTCAGCAATTTACCAACTTGTTCAAAATTATTATTTCCTAATTCATTTGCTACATCAATTACACGCTTATTTTCTTCAAGATAATGTTTGATCCGCTTTTGCAGGACAGGATCTTTTATAGCGGAAAGGTGATCTTGAGCAATGCTCCTAAATCCAGTAATTGTGGGATACTTCTTTTGGATTTCAATGAATGCATTTTGTGTTTCCTTAACCCTTTTCATGTAATTGCTTGAAGCTAATTCCCGCTTGACCATTGTATCGACAACAATCCAGGTCCATTCACTCATCTCTATTTTGCAATAATTATGGGTGAGTTTTTCAAAGTCAATGATCATAAAGTTATTCTTCTTAGAGAATTGAGATGTGTACTGATCCAGTAGTCCGCTATTGATCTTTAGATAACGGTGTTCAATTTGCTGGCAAGATTTTACTAAACCCAGATCACTAAATTTTTTCTTATAACAAGTCCCCAACGCATTCATCATCGCCACTTCCGTTGCAGCAGATGAAGAAACACCCGCATTGATTGAAATATTCCCCCAGATGTGTGCATTAAAACCGGATGTAAGCCGTTGATCCTGGCAAAAAACCTGAATAGCACCATAAATATATTTTTGCCAGTTCTGCTTTGGATCATAATTTTCACCTGTTTTGAATTTTAAGGAAGAATCAAAGTTTTTACTTTTAATTAAAATCTGGTCATCATCTCTAAGACCCATGCTTACAAATACCCAACTATTAATTGCGCCAGACATTGATAAACCAAAGTTATAATCAGTATACTCGCCAATGATATTAATTCTTCCGGGAGCAACTGCTGTTAATTGGGGGGAAGCATTAAATTCCTTTATAAAAGATTCTTTGGAAATTTTTACCAGTTTTTCCATGTGGAAAAAGTTAATTGTTAAAGATTATTTGTTAATCGTATTTAATGCTTCAGAACTTATTATTTGAAATTTATCTGTATTGTTTTTCTAACTAACAATTAACGAATAACTCTTAACAATTAACTATTATCCTCTAACAAGTCTTCCGCCCAGGCTAATTCCTGAGGAGTGTTGAGGCCTATTAGTTCATGATAATTTGTTGAATTCAATGTTTCAACTTTCAATCCTTTATTCAGAAAAATATTGATGACATCTATTATGTAATATTCTCCTGTTTCATCATCAGGAGGAACTTGATCTAAATACTCAAAAAGTGGCCCGGCTTTAAAGATCAGATGAGAGGTCATAACTTCCTTTATTTTTCTTTCATCTTCGGAAGCATTTTTTTCTTCTACACATTTAATCAGTTTCCTTGTCTGATCTCTCACAATTCGTGCATAAGGTGGTGTATCAGGAAATTCTGAAGTTAGAAAAGTACAATCTGCATGGGTTTCTTTATGGTGATCAAATAAAGACTGTATGGTTTCAGGTGTGATCAATGGACAATCACCTACAAAAACAAAAATGTCTTTATTGTCCCAAGTGGTAAAATCTTTTACTTGCTGAACAGCGTGTGCTGTGCCTTTTTGTTCATTTTGTACAACATAACTAACCTGATCACCTATTGCCTTTTTTACTTCATTTCTCCTATGACCTATAATGACAA
>JAESTI010000005.1 GCA_016763665.1 Bacteroidia bacterium
AGTTTCCGATACATATTCTTCGATAGGAGAACGGATCATATCCTCACTTATCTTTTTAAACATATAAAACCCAAGGTCGCTGTATAAATATTCTTTTCTCCATCTCTTCACTTTAGAATCAATAATTTCTTCCATTATTGTATTTCCATATGCCTCCTTGATGTAAAGACTATCAGCCACCCTCAATAAAAACTCCTTATTTTTAACAGAACTATACATATCCAGATAATTACCATCACTAACCGTGCTTGTCCAAAATGGTATCCATGCTTTTAATCCTGCCTGGTGAGTTAAAATATGGCGGATCTCCATTTTTCTTTTGTTCGTTCCGTCCAGATCCGGTAAGTAATTCGATAAAGGTTTATCTACATCCAATAATCCCAGATCATATAATTGCATCAATGTAGGAACAGTCGAAGCAATTTTTGTGATAGATGCAAGATCATAAAGGTCAGTATTCTTCACTGGTTTTACCTTATCATAAGTATGATAACCGAAAGATTTTTGATAAAAAACCTTTCCATCCTTTGCGATAAGTATTTGGCAACCGGGAGTAGCCTTTTCCTCAATGGCATAGTTAGCAATTGAATCTATTTTAAGAAGATATGACTGAGAAATTCCAAGTTCGCTAGGTGAAGTATATTTTAATCGAATAGTTGATTCAATAACATCTCCTACACCTTCCGGAAATTCCTTGGATGCTGAAACCGGTAGTTTACCCGAAACCGGAATTGCTCCAAAAATTACTTCAGCCGTAGCTTTTTGTGCTATCGAATTATCCTGATGAGCTACTAAAATGGGGTAACTATTATCAAAAAACTTCAGTGAGTATGGGCTTCCAAAAATTGCCACAATGATATTGGTTTTATCCATTAATACATTGATTAATGATTTCGTTTCAGGTGTCACTCCGAACCCTTTGCTCGCATATTTACTAAGATCATGAAGACTAATAATCACAAGGTCTGACTTCTCTAATTTGTGCAACAGTTCCTGCACTTGTTTCGGGCCTGGAGATTTGGATATCTGGTAATGGTTACAGGGAACATATTTTGATATCACTTTTTGGAGATCATTAATGGAATCTTCACCCACCGCCAATGTTGAGATACTTAAGGTATCTAGCATCTTCAACGGTAATAGATCATTATTATTTAGCAATACTAAAGATTGTTCATGCAATTGTTGTTTTAACAATTCAGCTTCAATAGTATTCAAGTCATTGAACAAGTTATCTAATTCAACCAGTTTATTTTCAGGAAGCCCAACTCCAAACTTTGCTGTTAATATTTTCTTCACCCTGTTGTCAATATCTGGATTTGAGATAATACCATCTTTAAGAGCCTTCTTAATTGACTTGACTGCCTTAGCAACATTCTCAGGAAAAAGCAAAACATCATTGCCTGCTATCAATGCTTTTACCTCTATTTCCCCTGATCTGTAATTAGAAGTAACTCCTTTCATGTTTAGAGCATCGGTAAATATCAATCCTTTGAAATCCATCTTTTCTTTCAATAGATTATTGACAATGGAATAAGATAAAGTTGCAGGTTTATTATCAGATCTATCCAGTGACGGAATATTCAAGTGGGCAACCATAATTCCACCTACGCCATTTTCAATAGCATTTTTAAATGGGTATAACTCCACTTCTTTAAGTCTTCTCTTAGAATGTTTGATGACAGGAAGTGTATGGTGAGAATCAGTATCCGTATCTCCGTGTCCGGGAAAATGCTTTCCAACAGCTATAACACCTCCATCTTGAAGTCCCTTGATATATGCAATCCCTTTTTGGGTGACATTATATTTATTTTCACCAAAAGCTCGATAACCAATCACCGGATTATTAGGATTGTTATTGATATCTATCACCGGTGCAAAATTTACATGAACCCCTAACCGTTTACATTGGCGGGCAATTTCTTTACCCATTTTATAGATCATTTGATCATCCTGCATGCTGCCTAAAGTCATTTGATAAGGGAACATCAAAGTACTATCTAACCTCATTGACAAACCCCACTCAGCATCCATGGCAATTAACAAAGGAATCTCGGATAGGGATTGATAAATATTGGTTTGTTTCGCTTGTCTTAACGGTCCTCCCTGAAAAAAGATCAATCCACCGAGATGGTATTTTTCTATTAGTAAAGAAACCTCCTTAACATGGCTTTCTCCCTTATTAGAATATGCCGCAACCATTAAGATCTGGCCAATTTTCTCATCGATTGTTAAAATGCTGAAAACTGAGTCAACCCATTTATTGGAGTTTTCTGAAACTGAAAGGGAATAATTTTGACACCAACCCGTTAAGGTGAGCAGTAATAATATAAAGCTGAGAACCAGATATCTAAGCATATTGCTTGTAAATTTTTAGCTTTGCAGTTGCTCGAACAAAATAACAAATAACATTTCAGAATTACTCGAATGTTTAAACCTAAATTACCATCATTCATTAAAATCCCGAAGAACAAGAGTTTTGAATTTATTCCACGATACTATGATCAGGAGAAAGAACAATATGATGAAAAGGTTGAGAGAATTAAAAGAGAACTGGAAACCGGAAGAAAAGAGATAAAGTTCAAACACACTGCACAAGGACCTTTCACTCAATATAACTATTCCAGCATACGGTTTATTATCATTTTGGCTCTTTTATTGATAGTATTTTATTGGTTGCTTCAATAAACAACAATGCGTTTTTATCTTATCAAATTAATTTTATTTTTCTCAATTGTGATGTCCTTTGAAGGATGCATTTTCCCCGATGGCCCCGTTACAGTTGAGATAATAAGAATTGATACTAACCTGAGTACAAAAGGCATCAAAACAATTGCATTTGTATACTTAGATAATATTTACACATCTAACACCAATGGAAAGAACGTAAATCAAATTACTTCGGATTCTGTTTATGTTAAAAATCTTTCGTTGGGTTACCGAGGTGGAAAAATCGCATATAGAACAACCGACAATGCTATAGTTGTAATTGATACTACAGGAACACAAATTGTAAATCAACCATCATATACAAACATTCGGTCATTTGGGTGGAGCAAAGATGATTCTACATTGTACATGTACGATGGAACAGATATCATTTTTCACGGCCCCGATATAGATATACCTCCATTTGAATTTGACACCAGCCTCACTAACATTGTAATGAACAAAATTGCTATTTCACGCAATAAAGATTTGGCGTATTCATACGAAGCAGAAAGCCCAACCTTAGGGACAATGAACTATTTAACTATCAACTTCAATGATTCCACTAAATCGGATGTTACGTATTTTAATTTTGCCAGCTCTGGTATTTCCATTGAAGACTTACTATGGTCTGGTAAAGGCAATGTTATCATGTTCTCAATTTCCAACATTAAATATTATTGGGACTTGAAATTCGAAACTCCCGATGAACTCGGAACATTAAAAAGCGCAACTTATTTTACGCTTAGTTTTGATAGCAAAGAAATTCTTTACTCAGAAAATAATGCAGGTTTTTCTGGATTGTCATACAATTTATATGTACTAAGTTTAGAAAGCTCATCGAACAGTCGATATATCACTAATTATGGTGACGAGTCCACAAGTGAATTGATTGCTGATTGGAAGTAAATGAACAGGTTTATATACATATTGTTGTTTTCATTCAGTTGTTCATATGGCCAAGGTGTAAATTATACTACTGATTACCAGCCTATTGAATTCACTGGAAGAATTCCTGCTCATTATCTATCCATGATGGATATTGAAAACGATGATCCTGAACAAGAAACAGCATTAACTGCAATTGGCAATTACCATTTAAGTCAACTTTTCAGGAAAGGAGAAATTTATATAAACGATGATATTTCAAAGTACATAAATAGTTTACTTCAAAAAATAAAATCAAAAAATCCTGAAGTAAGAAATAGAATATATGTCTATTTATGCAAATCTCAGCATACGGATATTTTTTCTACTCCATCCGGAAATATCTTTATGAGCCTTGGATTGTTGTCTAAAGTAAAGGACGAAAATGAACTCGCCTTTTTAATTGCAAAAGAGATAGCACACATCAAAAACAATCATCCTTATGTTGCTCCGATAAAGAGAAGGAACATTGCGCATTTAATATTGACCCGGGGCTCAACTTTTTTAGAAACCTCTAATCACTTTAGCAGAAGTATTCCGTATAAACTAAAATCAGACAAAGAAGCCATTTCACTAATACAAAATGCCGGTTTTGAGGCAGAAAATGCAATCACCGTAATCGAACTTTTAAACATTAACAATCAAACGCCAGACGATGGGCCAATTAATTATTCAGCAATATTCAATACAGATTCAGTAAAAATAGACCCTGCATTTTTTAGTAGTCATGATCCATCTGATGATCCTACAATAAAAGGATTTGCCGATAATTTTACAATAAACAATAATGCTTTGCTCGTGTCTCCAATTCAAAGTGAGATAACTATAAGACTGGATTCATTAGCCAAATTCATCAACAAATTAAACCAATCCACAATAACATCTTTACAAAGTGATTCATTATTTAGGGAAATACATACCATTACTCAATTCGAAATGGTTGAATTGACTTTTAATCAAACAAATTACATCAAAAGTTTGGTTGTTATATCAAAATTAGCTGGCCAATATCCCGAAAATATTTATTTAAAAGCTAAACTCATAGAAAACCTTTATGCTCTTTACTATTTCAAATCTATCTGGAAAGTAACTGCTCTTATAGATGAAAGGAACACAGATCACAACTATATAGCCATTGGCAATATGATCAAAAGGGTGCCAACAAAAGACCTCTTGGTACTTTGCTATGAACATATCAAGCAATTATATAATAACAATAAAGAAAACGGAGAATTGATAATACTAATGGCTAAAATAGATGAAACCAAATACAATATTGCTCATGCAAAACCTTTTTATAAAGCATACAGGAAGCAATTTTCAAATGGAAAACATTCAGAATTTGCAAGAGCTAAAATGCTTTCATTACTTGAAGAACAATCTCAATAAATTTAACCTTGAAAATTAAAAATATATATCCTCTATTATTTATCTGTATTCTGACAATTCTGCTATCGGGTTGCTATACTTTCCTACATGTTGATGTAAAGCAGAATACTAATAATGTTGTTTCTAAAGTAATAGTAATTGATCCTGAGTTTGAGAAAATTGAATCAAAAAGCAGCTTGAGGAATCTAAGTATTGTGGATAACGACAGTCAGGAGTTTATTGAATCTCTAAAGGAAAATGCAGAGAAAACAAAAGTGGAAGTTGATATAATTGAGCATCAAAACATTAGCAATAAGAACCTGAACTATTTTAATGTTTTGCTGAATTTAAAGAGGGATATCTATAATGCATCCAGGTTGCAACAACCTCCGGATAAAAAATTCTATAGAAATATCTCATTTAACGGAAGTTGGACAAAGCCAAGTAATACAAAAGATATCAAAAACCCAATTAATATTCCATCAAAATATAGCTACCTAGCAAAAAAATATCAAACTCCATTTTTCGCTATTCAGGGAGTACTTTATGTCAAAAAAATGAACAATGTGGATTTAGGGCAATTGATGTTGGTTCCTCCGGTGGGTTTCGCATCGTTTTTTAAACCTGATCACAATACTTATTACTATTACATCATTGCCAACGTGGAAACCGGAGAGATCGTTTATCGGGAATACAGAACATTTTATAACAAACCAACAAAGGCAAATTTGGATCCTATTATCTATGACAGTTATAGAGTTCTTACAAAGTTAACTAGAGGAAAATGAAAGTCGTATTCAAAATAAGTGCTTTGTTATTGATTCTTGTTTGGGGATCAGTAAATGGATATTCACAAACCAGTGGGTTTCTTGGGAAACGCTTCATTCTTAATTCTGAATTATTCTCGTCCCTGTTTGATAAAGGGTATGATGCCGGGGCAGAATATGTACTAACAAGAAACTTGTCATTTTATACTGATTATCATTACAGAAATAAAAACTACCGGCAAAAACTATTGCCTTATTATTCCAGATATG
>JAESTI010000080.1 GCA_016763665.1 Bacteroidia bacterium
AAAAGGAAATTACCAACGAATTAATTACACAGCTTCCAAATTGTGATCATTTTGCACAACGGTTTCACCCCTCCTTTAGCAATTGGCTTCCATTCTACTGGCATTCTTATGAACAAGTAACCAGGTACACTTATTTGCTTGATGACCTGTCAAATTTAGACTCGGTATTTGACAATTTTAGAGACAATATCAAGCGCAACATCAGAAAAGCTGAAAAGATAGTTACCATTTCAGAGGGTGATGACATAGATGCTTTTTACAAAGTGAACAAAATGACTTATGAGCGTCAAAAGATAAAAATACCAAGGTCAATAAATTATGTGAAGAAAATTGATACAGAATGCAAAGAAAGAAATTGCCGCAAAATACTTTTTGCAAAAGACAATGACGGCAACATACACGCTGTACTTTATATTATTTGGGATAGCAATTGCTGTTATTACCTCATGGGAGGATCCGATCCAAAATTTAAAAATAGTGATGCGACTAGTCTGCTATTTTGGGAAGCTATCAAATTTTCCAGTTCTCAAAATTTGTCATTTGATTTTGAAGGAAGCATGATAGAACCAATTGAAAGGTACATTAGAGGTTTTGGAGCTATACAAACTCCCTTTTTTCAAATTACAAAGACCAGTTCAAGGTTATTATTATTACGCAGGTTCTTATTGAAATTTATCAACCCAGAAAAACTTGTTCAGTAATTTGAGCCTGTCCACAAAGTCCCCAAAAAGAGAAAAGAAAAATGTGCTTTTTACTAACATACCCCTATAACATCCCCCTTAGTCCCCCTTATAGAAAGGGGGAGTACTCTCAAGAGGGGAATATTTGTAATTTGTTTTTTGATTTTCGCCAGAAGCCCCCACATTAAAGACAGAAACTAAGCAATGCGCACAAAGGAGGTTTACAAAGATTACTTCATCCGGAAATTCAGCAACTTTTGTAGAAGGTACCGTCTAAGAACTCCTGTCAGAAATATTATTATTACACTTCAAGCGTATGACATAATTCCGGAAAATGCCATTGGTTTAGACTTATTTGGCCGACATGGCTTATGGCATACATGGGATTTGGCAGAAATTTGTAATTACATTGAGATGTGGGAAATTGATCCATTTTACGCCAATCACGCAAAAAAATTTATTCCCAAGGCCAATGTTCAAACAGGAGACAGTATTGATGCAGTCAAAAATTCTAAATTATTAAGAAACGACTACAATATTATCCTTGTTGATAATCCTAACGGACCATTTGCAAATGATCAATACTGCGAGCATTTTGATCTTTTTCCTGACCTTTTAAACCATTTGACAACTAAAGCAGTTCTTATCATTAATCTTACTAATGATGTCAATGCAATGAATGCAAGAGATCAATACTCAAGTGAATTTATGGATAAATGGCTGGAAAGAAGAAAAGGATTCTATGGAAAGGAAATGAATAATGGTGAATCTATAGTTGATTACATGGACATCTATAAGCAAAAATTTACTGAATGGAATTGGAAAGTGAATGAGTGCTTTTTCTCAGCGAGACATGAATTTGTGGGATACTTGGTGCTGGAAATCGAAAAGTCAGAATGAGTTTATCGAAGTCTGGTCGGTCTATATTTCGATAAACTCAATATGACCTTACCTGTAAACTAAATAAGCTCCACCGAATTGAGGTAAGCAGAAATATCACCGATTTTGGCTTCGCCATTTAAGTAAGCTCTTCCCCACCTTGTTAGCAGTAATTTATAGTCCTCCACTGATTTTCGAGGTAGTGTCGAACTCTTTACAACATCTGCAAGGATAGTATCTATTGAATTTCTATAACCAAACTCCTTTATTGCACTTTCAAAGGAAAGTTCAGGTAAATTAAAGAGCTGAGCATACCTTGTACTTACTTTTAAATTCATCAACTTAACAAGTTCGGGCAGTAATTTTTCGTCAATTGGCTTTTCGTTTGCGTTTTGGATCGTTCCATACTCTTGTACATTCCATGTGCTTATTTTCTTTGCATTTTCTCTTCTGAATTGATTGTTCTTATAAGATTCTTCTAGTTCATTCTCAGATATTTCTTTTATTCCCGCAACTCTTTGCATCAATTCAACAACTATTTCATAAGGCCTTTCAACCAAATCCTCATATTTAATTGCAACTACCCTGTCATGATCTTTATATTGAAAATATTTAGCAACATCAACCAACCAGTTGACCAATGCTACATAATTGCCTCTATTTCTCTTTAATAAAGAAGGATAAATATATAATGGGTTTCTAACTATAAATATAAAATGACTTGTGGGGAAAGCCTCTAAAAACTCACCTATGCAATTCAGGTTTTGTGGAGTTTTTTCAAATACAATTCCGGATGAATTTTTTTCACGATGTTCAAGAAAACGCTTTGTGAAAGAGTTGGTAAAATCAACAAGCGAATCAGAATTCTTAATAAGGTTTGAGAAATCCGGTAATGAAAATCCATAATTACCAAGCTTCTGTAACTTAGGATATATTCCGGTTACACAGATTTGATACGTACCACTAACTGTGTTGATGTTCTTTTTGTACTTTTCATAGTCATAGATCTTTTTGTTACAGAAAAACTCTAACTCTTCCCCACATGCAGAAAATTGCGTACTATCTAACAAATCTGCTAATAAAGTACTTCCTGAACTCGGACAATTTCCAATTAATGCGATCATACTTAAAAATAGGACACTGATTTATTATGATTGTTTATGAATTCCGCTGATATTCAAAAACATAAGTATTCATAAATTTTCAGTGTATTTCAGCGTCAAATTATTTTAGACAATATTTTCACAAAACTATTATTAATATTTGAGAAACAAATTATGAAGCCTATATCGCAATTATTTTAATTTTGCATGTAATGACCGCGAGAGTTTATAAAGACTATTTGATCAGAAAATTTGCTGATTTCGCTTTAAGGTACAGATTGAGATTACCGGCAGGTTATGTAGCCTTAAACGCTGCAGCGTATGGCATGCTCCCTGAAAAATGTATTGGTCTTGATCTGTTTGCTAAATACGGCCTTTATCAATCTTCTGATTTTGAAAAGATCTGTGATTACTTTGAAATGTGGGAGATCAATCCGGAATTTGCCAAATACGCTAAGAAGTTTTTTCCAAAAGCAGAAGTTAATGTTGGAGATAGCGTTGATGCAGTTTTGAATGGAAAACTGTTACGGAAAGACTATAACTTAGTTCTTTTAGACAACCCTTACGGATTATATGGAAATAACAATGAGTATTGTGAGCATTTTGAGCTATTTCCGCATCTATTAAATTATCTTGACAATAATTCTGTGATTGCAATTAACGTGATTTTCGACATCGCTATTTTTGAGAAAAAACGCAAACGCTTTAACGAATCATTTGATCCCCAGTGGGAAAAACGTAGAAATGAGTTTTACAATACCAACGTTCCGAATAAAGTTTCAGCAAGTTTTTTTGTAAATTTTTACCAAAATAAATTCCCTGAATGGGGATGGAACGTACTTAACTGTTTCTTTGTTGCAAGACA
>JAESTI010000081.1 GCA_016763665.1 Bacteroidia bacterium
CTTGTCCCCAAATTAGAGGTCATAATAATAATGGTATTCCTAAAATCAACTTTTCTTCCAAGACTGTCAGTCATTACTCCATCATCCAGTACTTGTAATAATATATTGAAAACATCAGGGTGTGCTTTTTCGATCTCATCAAGAAGTATAACTGCATACGGTTTTCTTCTTACTTTTTCTGTTAATTGTCCACCTTCTTCATACCCTACATATCCCGGAGGGGCGCCTACCAATCTTGATATAGAAAATTTTTCCATATACTCGCTCATGTCAATTCTTATTAGGGCATCATCGGTATCGAAAAGATAATTTGAAAGTACTTTGGCTAATTCGGTCTTACCGATTCCTGTAGGACCTAGAAAAATAAATGAACCAATTGGCTTGTCAGGGGACTTTAACCCGGCACGTGTTCTTTGTATTGCTTTGGTTAATTTAGCGATTGCTTCAGCTTGACCTATGACTTTTCCACTAAGAGCTTCACCCATTTTTAAAAGTCTATTGCCTTCACTTTGTGCAATTCTATTCACAGGTATTCCGGACATCATGGAAATTACCTCCGAAACATTTTCTTCATCTACAATATGTCTTTTAGACTTAGCTTCTTGTTCCCAAGCTAACTTGGCTTGATCCAACTGTTCCAAAAGTTGTTTTTCTGTATCTCTTAATTTGGCTGCCTCTTCATACTTTTGACTTCGAACTACCTTATTTTTTTCTTCCTTAATACCTTCAATTTTTTGCTCGATCTCAATAATATTCTTTGGTACATGAATGTTGGTTATGTGTACTCTTGCTCCAGCTTCGTCCAATGCATCTATCGCTTTATCTGGCAAATACCGATCGGTAATATATCTTGAAGTCAATTTAACACAAGCTTCAAGAGCTTCATCTGTGTAGTTAACGTTATGGTGATCTTCATATCTACTCTTGATCTGAATTAAAATTTCTATAGTTTCCTCAGGTGAAGTAGGGTCGATCATAACTTTTTGAAATCGCCTGTCCAATGCACCATCCTTTTCGATGTATTGTCTGTACTCATCAAGAGTTGTAGCCCCTATGCATTGCAATTCACCTCTGGCCAATGCCGGCTTAAACATATTTGAAGCGTCTAATGACCCAGAAGCACCACCAGCTCCAACTATTGTATGAATCTCATCAATAAAAAGAATAACGTCTGATGATTTTTCCAGCTCATTCATTACTGCTTTCATCCTCTCTTCAAACTGTCCCCTATATTTAGTTCCTGCCACCAACGATGCCAGATCTAATGTCACTACTCTCTTGTTGAATAGAACTCTCGATACCTTTCTTTGAACTATTCTAAGTGCAAGTCCTTCAGCAATAGCGGATTTTCCAACTCCCGGTTCACCGATTAAAATTGGATTATTCTTTTTTCTACGGCTTAATATCTGAGAAACCCTTTCTATTTCTTTATCTCTTCCAACAATTGGATCAAGTCTGTTTTCTTCAGCAGCTCTTGTAAGATCCCTTCCGAAATTATCTAGTACAGGAGTTTTGGATTTAGATTCTTGCCCTTTTTTCCCTCCACCCAATTCCGGGATATCACCATCATCATCTTCTTTTGAAAATGGATCATCATCATCATCGTCTGTTGGATCGGATGGGAATTTTACTTCTGGATCTGTAGTTGATAGTTCCAGTTCGGATTTAAAAATATCGTATGACACACCAAATTGTTTTAGAATTTGAGATGCAATGTTATCTTCATCTCTTAATATTGATAATAATAAATGTTCGGTACCAATGACCTCACTCTTAAATATTTTTGCTTCAAGGTAAGTAATCTTCAGTACTTTTTCAGCTTGCTTTGTCAATGGAATATTTGAAGTGTTTGATGATTCGGTACTAGCACTTTTAACTGCATTCTCGATGGCTTTTTTTAATCGGATCACATCTATCCCAAGCATTTTAATGATCTTGATGGCCATACCATCAGCTTCACGGATCAAGCCCAAAAGTAAATGCTCCGTACCAATATAGTCATGTCCCAATCGTATAGCTTCTTCACGGCTATACGCAATCACATCCTTTACACGTGGTGAAAATTTAGCTTCCATATGGGTTGCAAATTATAAAAAATTATTCAAACTAAAAGGTGAATTTAAATATAGACGTATTCATATTATCATTCACGAAATTTTCTGCAAAATGGTTATGGTGTTTTCTTATTAAAATAACGAAGATCAAAATGTTGCTAAGAAGCTGAAGCTTCTTGCTGTTATAATTTTTGGAACTTCCGGTTATTCATTACCGCACTTACTTTTCCTGTAAATTTGGTTCCGATGAAGGGTGAGTTTTTGGATTTGGATTTATTGGCGTTTTCTTCAAAAAACCATGAGGTTTTTGTGTCAAAAATCGTAAAGTTGGCATTGCTTTTTTCCTGAATACTGGGAACCTCAAGATTTAGAATTTTTCTTGGGTTAATAGCAATTTTAGTAATAATGGTATCAAGTTTCAATGATTTCTGTAAGTAGGTATTTAGCAAAGGAAATAATGTTTGAAGATTAATAATTCCAAAAGCTGCATGATCAAATTCACATTTTTTAAGTTCTTCTTCCTTTGGTGAATGGTTTGAGCTGATGATATCAATTGTATTGTCATTAACTGCTTTTAACAATGCTTTAATGTCTTTTTTATCTCGTAATGGTGGATTCACTTTATAATTGGTATTAAAATCTTGCAATTTGTTATCATCAAAAACTAGGTTTAAGACATTTACTTCTGCAGTAACTTTTATACCTTTCTTTTTGGCTTCCTTTATTAATTCAGCAGATCTTGCTGTGGAGATGTTGGTGAAATGAATTGAGGAATCAGCATACTCTGCTATATTTAGATCTCTTGCAACAAATATTTCTTCTGCAATAGCAGGAATTCCTTTTAAACCTAGCTTTGTGCTCGTGGGTCCTTCATTCATATTGCCGTTAGGTGATAATGATAAGTGCGCAGGGTTGCAAAATATTAACCCGTTGAAAGATTTTACATATTGTAGAGCCCGAAGCATAAGCCCTGCATTTTCAACTGGATTACTACCATCCGAAAAAGCTATTGTTCCTGCAGTATGAAGATCAAACATTTCAGCCATTTCTTCACCTTTTCCCTCTTTGGAAATACAACCTATAGGATAAACATCAACTAAATTTCTTTCAGTTGCCTTTTTTATATATTCTATTTGGGATTTGGTATCAGGACTTGGTTTGGTATTTGGTGTACACGCGATTCCAGTAAACCCTCCATGCATGGCAGCCTTACAGCCACTCTCAATATCCTCACAATGCTCATATCCCGGATCGCACAGATTGACATTCATATCAAACCAACCTGGAGATATAAACTGATCTCTGGCATCAAAAACTTTAACCTTGTTTGCTTTAATGTTGGCTTTTATTGAGACTATTTTGCCATTTTCAACAAGAATATCTTTAACTTTTCCACTGTGCGAGGATTGTGGATCAACTATTCTTGCTGATTTTATTAGGAGCTTCATGATTTCCAGAATCGTAGTAGTAATACCTCAATTCCTAAAAATATCAATGCAAAAGTAATACAAAGTTTCCAAAGTTCGGTGCCGCGATTAATAATATTGAGTTGTGTTGAAAGGTCTTTTTCCCAATTGTCAATAATTTTAATTGATTTGGTTATGGCTAAATCGCTTAATTCTGCCAGATTCATACAAGTGAGATCAGACTCTTTCCTATTGAAATTAAATGAATAACAATCAGTGATGTTATTATTATTTCCGTAAAGGCAGTAATGTCCAGGTTCCTGAATTTGATCATGTGTTTGAAGAACAATTTTTGAACCGATCATTTTGGTTTCGGGAATTACCTCAAAATCATCTCTAACAAGTTTATATAAGTTATTTTCATTTACTACTTCTTTATTGCTTAATTCCAGCGTTTTATCTTTTCCGATCTTATAAGATATTTTAGGGATACTGGTATTTAACAAAGCGATCTTGTAAAGCAGAGGAACAAAGATGGCATGTTTTGCAAGGTTACTAATTTCAGGATTAAGGTTAACTGCAGACAGAAAGATGTGGCCAGTTTTATGTTCATACATACTGATCAATGATTCATTGTTGTCAAAGGAAATTAAGTTTTCAAACGTAGTATTTGTTTTCCTGGTAAATGAGTAATAATTCTTAACTGAAGGCAGTTTGATGTTTTTAGGAATACTTTGAAATACATTTGAAAAAATTGGTGACTGAATATTTAATTTTGTTGATTGGTTTTCTTCGTTTCGTATACCCAGGTAATTATCAGTATTAAGAGAATTTAAGAGTTCGTTGTAGGAATTTAAATCTGCTTTTAAGCTGGGAAATACCAATAGATTTCCCCCATTTTCAATATGCAAAACCAGATCATGGATCAATCCTGAGGAAATACTTTTAATATCATTTAGAATAATAAGTTGCTGTGCTTTTAATTTATTGTAATTGATTTGGCTAACAGATGCGTCAGTAACTTTGAAGTAAGGATCACTATCAAATACAGCGTTTATGAATGGACTTGGTTCACTCTCATTAATGCAATAAACATTAATATTTTCTGCAACATGATAGGAGAAATAATAAGTATCATCAAAAGTAATAGGATAATCTTTAATGGAAATTTTAGCTTGCTGCCACCCTGATTCCGTGTTAACAAAACTCAGTAGTACTGTCTTCTTGTCTAGAGGATCAATAGAACAACTTGTGAGCGCCTTTTGTTTCCCATTGATGGACAACTGTATAGGGACATTATCAGCTTTTTGGTTAGTGAGACTTTTAACTACTACTGATAGTTCGCATTGCTGATTTAGTTGTAGAATTGGAGACTGAAACCAACAAGAATCAACAGATATGTTTTGTTGTTGCGCTGTGTTTAATGGAATGAAATATAATTCTGATGCGGAGTCAGTTTTAGCAAAATGAGGGATATCAGCAATTGACTTTTGAAAATCACTAATGATAAAGTATATGTGTTTTTTATCTAATTCATTTTGAAGAGATTCCTTTTGTCTTTTAAATATGTCTGATAAGTTTCTAACAGTGGGTGTTGTTTTGATTTCGGTGAGCAGGTCGAAATAATCATCTTTATTATGTAAACGCTGATGTTTGCCCTCAAAATCATTTGTTAAGATTTGAAAAAGATCATCTTGTCCATAAGATGATGCAATTTCCTTAGCTTTTACTTTTGCGATATCCAGTAGTTTGCCCTCACTGTCAACGGTATTCATGCTGAATGAATTGTCAATATAAATACTAACCGCCTTATTTCTTGTGTCCTTTGTTTTGCTGTCGTCTGCTGGAATAAAGGGCTGCGTAAATGCAAGAATGATCATTGCAAGTGCTAAAAGCCTTGTTAGAAGTATCAGCAGATTCCTGAGTTTGCTTTTGGCTCTTTTATCCTCATCAATTTCTTTCAGGAACTTAACATTGGTAAAATAAACGGTCTTAAACCGCCTGAAATTGAATAGATGAATAATGATAGGAATCAGCAGTGTAAAAAAGGCATAGAAAAATTCGGGATGCAGAAAGCTCATGGGCCAAAGATAAAATTTAGAATTTAGAGTTTAGAATTAAGAATTTCTATTTTTGTGTTTATTATGAAACGTCAGGGTAAGCTTATCATTATTTCAGCACCATCCGGAGCGGGAAAAACAACCATTGTGAAATGTTTGCTGGAAAAGAATGATTTTCTAGAATTTTCTATTTCTGCATGTACCAGGCAAAAAAGACAGGAAGAAATTGACGGAAAGGATTATTATTTTTTATCAATAGATGAATTTAAAAATAAAATTGAAAACAATGAATTCTTAGAGTGGGAGGAAGTCTATAAAGACCATTACTATGGTACGCTGTTATCAGAA
>JAESTI010000432.1 GCA_016763665.1 Bacteroidia bacterium
CTCAAAACTTAATTTTTATAAAATAGAATTAATTGGCTATGATTTTGGCTTTTTAAAAGGAAACACAATTGGCACATGGATAGCTTTCCAAAAAAAGAAAAATTCCGGAAAGATCATCAATGTTTGCTCCACCAATTGGTGTGCTAATGAAGGCATGAAAGGAAAAGACTCGCAGTTAATAAAAAAGATAACTTTGAACATGATAGATAAATTATACAACAATGAGAACATTTTTGTTAAATAATTCCATAAGAACATTTTTCAAGAGATATTCAATTCTACTAATTATTATTTGCTTTGCATTCACGAATGGAACTACCTCATTCAAAATTACCCAGCTAAAATATAGTGGTGGTGGAGATTGGTATGCTAATTCAACATCAATTCCGAACTTAGCTAAGTTTTGCAATGAAAATCTAGGGATGAATATTTTCTCGGAAAGAGCCATTGTAGAGGTCGGAAGTCCGGAACTTTACAATTATCCATTCATTCACATGACAGGCCATGGAAACGTGATCTTTTCAGATTATGAAGCAAAGAATTTGAGAGAGTATTTAATTGGTGGAGGATTTTTACACATTGATGATAACTATGGACTCGATAAGTTCATAAGAAGAGAAATGAAAAAAGTATTTCCTGAACTGAAATTCCAAGAGCTTTCTTTGGGTCATCCGATATATCATCAAACTTTTAATTTCAATGATGGACTACCGAAAGTACATGAACATGATGACAAACCTCCTCAAGGCTTTGGCTTGGAATATGAAGAACGACTTGTGTGCTTTTACACTTATGAATGTGATTTAGGTGATGGTTGGGAAGATTTTGAGGTTCACAAGGATTCTAATTCCAAGAGATTAAAAGCTCTTCAAATGGGTGCAAATATTGTTCAGTATGTGATGATGAACTAAAACATCCTGGCTTTTAAAAACCTATTCCACTAAATCAATCTTTCCAGTCAACCCTTTCGTCCAATAATTTTTCATTTCGTTATTCTCATCAAAGAAGATGAAATAGGCTTCTAAACTATGTTCAGTTTCAATCAATTTCTTTGCTTTAGAAAAACCCAGCACCATACAGGCTGTTGCGTAAGCATCTGCAGTCATGCAATCATCCGAAATGATGGTAGCGCTTAACAGATCATTTTGTTCGGGGTATCCTGTTTTAGGATTAATTGTATGCACATACTTCTTACCATCTTTTTCATAGTAATTTCTATAATTTCCTGATGTAGCCATTGACTCATTATCAAGTTCCAATGTTGCATTAATATTTCTCCTGAACTCTGCTTCAAAAACTGGCTCATCTATACCTAATTTCCAGATCTTGGCTTTCGAATTAAGCCCATTACATCTTACCTCTCCGCCAATTTCAACCATGTAATTAATAACCCCTTTTATTTCCATGAACTTAGCAACTAAATCAACCCCGTAGCCTTTCGCAATTGCACTGAAATCAATACTGATGTTTTTATGCTTTTTTACAACTTTTGATTCTATTAAATCGACATTATCAAAGTTAACCAATGATAAAATAGAATCTACAATTGTGCTATCCATTGTTAATTTATCCTTATAGCCAAACCCCCATGCATTTACTAATGGCATAATGGTTGGTTCAAAAGCGCCATTCGATTTAACTTGAATTTCTTTTGCCTCATTAAAGACCTCAATAAACATCTCATCTACTTGACAAATTGAATCAGCTTGATTGACCCTGGAAATGGTTGAGGTTTCGATATAGGTGGAAAGGGAGTTATTAATTTCAATTAAGAAGGAATCTATTTGGGACTTATAATTAACACCTTTAGAATCGAAATAAGAAATGTTATAGGCTGTTCCCATTGTCGGACCAGCAATTTTTATATAACTATGCTCAGGTTGCCCACAAGACAAGCATAACAACGTAACCCCGATTATAATTAATCTCATGTGATATGAAAAGTGAAAAGAGGCTGACTCAAAAGTCCATTTTATGTCATTCCGAACGCAGTGAGGAATCTAATTGCATAGTGATAATCAGGAAACAAGATTCTTCACTGCGTTCGGAATGACAGGGATTTTTTACTCTTGAGAGAGCAGTTAAAGTATAGTTACATTAAGAAATTATACTCCAAAATCATCAAATGCAATGTGTTCTTCAGGAACTCCAAAATCATCTAACATATTGATAACGGCTTCATTCATTAGTGGAGGTCCACAGAAATAGAACTCTACTTCTTCGGGTTCTTTATGTGCTCCCAAATAATTATCAATCAAGCACTGGTGAACAAAGCCTACAAAACCATCTCCTTCTCCATCCAATCCATCTTTCACTTTCCAGTTATCTTCTTCCAACGGCTCAGATAATGCTATATAAAATTTAAAATTGGGGAAGTTCTTTTCTATTTCTCTAAAATAGTCCACATAGAATAATTCTCTTTTAGATCTTCCACCATACCAGAATTGAATTTGTCTGTCAGTAGTTTGTAAAGTATGGAATAAATGGAAAATATGTGATCTCAACGGTGCCATACCTGCGCCACCTCCTACGTAAATCATTTCTTTCTTGGTGTCCTTTATAAAGAACTCTCCATAAGGTCCTGAAATAGTTACTTTATCGCCTGGTTTACATCCAAAAGTAAAAGAAGAACAAACACCCGGATTTACATCAGCCCATTTGTTTTTAGCTCTATCCCATGGAGGAGTCGCAATACGAATATCCAATGTAACCACATTACCCTCTGCCGGGTGATTGGCCATTGAATATGCCCGATTAACCACCTCATCACTCTTCATTGTAAGATCCCATAATTCAAATTTATCCCATTCATCTTTAAACTCACCATCAGGCTTGTTAAGTTCCGGGTGTGGTGTTATATCCATATCCTTAAACTCAACTGTGGTAGGAGGCACATCTATTTGTATATATCCACCAGCCTCGAAATCCAGTGATTCTCCCTCTGGTAGTCTCACATGCAATTCTTTAATAAATGAGGCGACATTATAGTTGGAAACAACTTCGCATTCCCATTTTTTAATTCCGAATACTTCATCAGGTATTTTGATATTCATATCCCCTCTTACTTTTACCTGGCATCCTAATCTCCAATTCTCTTGTTGTTCTTTTCTACTCAAATAATCTACCTCTGTAGGTAAAACATCACCTCCCCCCTCAAAAACCTGGCACTTACACATGGAACAAGTTCCGCCACCACCGCAAGCTGAAGGTAACAATATGTTATTCTCACCTAACATGCTGAGAATGGTTCCTCCTGCAGAAGTAATTAATGGTTTATCTTCCTCCCCATTTATTACAATTTTTACAGCACCTGACGAAACCAATTTTGGCTGCGAAAATAAAAGCAAAAACACCAAGAGCATAAGGACTACTAAAAATACGCCCACGCTTCCGATAATTGTTGGAACTAAAAATGCATCAAGTAGAAACATGTTATATACTGTTGTTAAATCTTAAATTAAAGTTCGTTGTTTCGTGTATTCGTTAAATCGTGTAATCGTATATTCGTTCAATAAGCTATTATCTAAAGATATTCTTAATTCAATTCTGAATAGTAATTTCTAAAGTTCGATACCCATAAAACTCATAAACGCCATTCCCATTAAACCGGTTAAGATAAATGTAATTCCTAAGCCTCTCAATGGTGCCGGTATGTTTGAATATTTAAGTTTTTCTCTAATTGCTGCAATAGCAACAATTGCCAAGAACCAGCCTACTCCCGATCCCAAACCAAATACAACTGACTCTCCAAATGCATACTCTCGCTCCTGCATAAAAAGTGCACCACCTAAAATTGAACAGTTCACAGTTATCAATGGTAAGAAAATTCCTAAGGAGGCATAAAGTGCCGGAGATACTTTTTCAATCACCATTTCAACCAATTGAACCATAGAGGCGATCACGGCAATAAACATGATAAACGATAGAAATGTCATGTCAACTTCAGCTAATGATGGGCTGATCCAATCTAAAGAACCTTTTGCAAGTAATTTATACTGAATTATCCAGTTCATTGGTATAGTAATGCCTAATACAAAAATTACCGCAAAACCTAAACCAACAGCTGTTTTAACAGTTTTTGATACCGCTAAATAAGAACACAGCCCTAAGAAATAGGCAAATATCATGTTATCTATAAAAATAGATTTTACGAATATGCTTATATAATGCTCCATTGGATGAGTTGTGAGTTATGAGTTATTAGTTCTATAAATCGTCAATTGTAAATTACTAATTGTTAATTCTTTTATGAGATATCTACTAATGTCGGGTTTTTACTTCTTTGAATCCAAATATAAATACCTACTAAAAACATAGCTGCAGGTGGTAACACCATGAGGCCATTGTTTACATACCCCATTTCGTACGCTATTTGCGGAATTACCTCATATCCCATCAAAGTACCGGAACCAAATACTTCCCTGAAAACTGCAACCACAATTAAGATCAAGCAATATCCAATTCCATTTCCTAAGCCATCCATAAATGAAGGCCAGGGTTTATTTCCCGATGCAAAAGCCACTAATCTTCCCATTATGATACAATTGGTAATTATCAAACCAACAAACACCGAAAGTTGTTTGCTCACATCATATACATAGGCTTTTAATATCTGGTCAACCAATATTACCAGTGATGCAATAACTACTAATTGAACTATCATTCTAATTCTGGAAGGTACTGTATTTCGAATCAATGAATACAACACGTTTGCAACTACCAAAACAGCTACTACAGACACAGCCATAACGAAAGCCGGCTCAACCTTTACTGTAACAGCTAAAGCTGAGC
The DNA here is from genome assembly GCA_016763665.1 of Bacteroidia bacterium. Next base: position 4,792 of record JAESTI010000432.1, read on the forward strand.
AAATTCCCAAAACCTGAACAGTTATAGGATTGGTATCATCTAAAGGATCCTTAACTAACTTTATGTTCTTAGCTGAAAATAAGGGTTCTTTTTCGACAACCTTTACTTCTTCTATTTGTTCTGCAACTTCTGCCATATTTAGTAATTTTCCTGACTAACTATTTTTCATTTTAGCAAAATATGCCTGATAATTAACAAAATAAGTCTTTAGCATTTTTCTAAC